>JAITOJ010000050.1 GCA_031290005.1 Treponema sp.
CGCGCCCGCGGCGAGAATTCTGCGGCGATGAGGCATAGGATACCCTCCTGAAAAAGAATTTTGTTGCATAATATATATGGATAAAATTGTTCAAAATGGGACATTTTTTGAGGGATTTGGGCGAGTTTTTTTGCTTTTTTTTGCTTTTTTTCTGCTCTGTCCCTTGGAATTGCTCTGAGATTGGCTTTTTCGCTTTTTTCTGCTCTGTCCCGCAAGCTCTGTCCCTAAAATCAATTTGAGAAAACTAATTGCCGCCGCCCTGTTTGCCACACAGCAATTCCAAATTCACGCCGCCGCTTGACACTCTTTCCTTGTTTTGCTATACTCCCTCGCATAACCCTTTTGGAGAAGGAGGAGCGCACATGATAACCCACACAACAAGACTTGCACGGAAATCTAACGCAGCACACTTCAACGCTGCCAACCCTGGCTGGAACACCGCAACCCCCACCCTAAATTATCAACACTCTTTACATCTGATTTTGTGCCCCCCCCCCCCCCCCCCCCCGGACGGCGCGGGTCGCACCTTTCAACGCTGCCATCCATGGCAGGAAAGCGCGCAACTAACTAGCGTAAACACCACATATATTCTCGTGAAATCACCGGTTCTTTCCGCAGGGGAAGGCCGGTTTTTTTATATCTTATGGCCGCAGTGCACACGGGACTGATAAGGGTCTTACTTCGGGCGGCGGAAGGAGCTTCCGCCGCTGGGCAGTAGGGGCTTCTTACCTGGGGCGGAAGGGGCTTCCGCCCTGGGACAGAAGGGGCTTCCGCCCGGGGACAGAAGGGGCTTCCGCCCGGGGACAGAAGGAGCTTCCGCCCCAGGGCAGAAGAGGCTTCCGCCGTAGGGCAGAAGAGGTTTCCGCCGGTGGGTGTTTTTTGGAAAAACCGTCCGTAGGACGGAGGGCAAAATGCCCAAAACAATAGCCGGGCGGGCGTTAAGCGCCAAAGGAGATTATATGAAAAAGCAATTCATGCTTTTGGGAGCCCTGGCTCTGGCCTTGGTGCTCGTAACTATGGGGTGCAAAGAAGTCACGGATTCGGTCAGTGGCGGCGATGTTACCTACACGGTGGAGCAGGAGGGAGGCTCGTCCAGTGTGACGGACTCAACCCACATTAAACTCAGCTTTAGCGCGGCGTTGAGCAGCCTGACTACAGGAGAGATCAACGTAAATAATGATGAAGGCGCAGTAACCAAAGGTACGCTGACCGGCGAGGGAGCGGTATGGCGTCTCGCGCTAGCCAGCGTTACCACCCAGGGGAACGTAAAGGTTTCCATCACCAAATCCGGCGTAGAAAGCGCTGTTAAGACCGTGACTGTGTACAAGGCAGGGGCTCCGGCGGACACGGCGGTCAGCGCGCTTGACCTCACCGCTCTGGTTACTGCCCCGGTAAAAGACGGCGCGCCGGTAACCACGGCGATTAATACGGCGCAATACACGGGAACCGTGGCGTGGCAGACGAGCGAGGGCACGGCTTTTAACGGCTCTTATTTCGCGGCCTCCACGGTCTACAAAGCACTGGTTACCCTTGGCGCGAAGACCGGCTACACCTTTGACGGCGTTACAGCAGACAGCTTTACCTACTCAGGCGCAATAGTAACCAACGGGGCGAACAGCGGTGTTATCACTATCACCTTCCCGGTTACCGCTGGAGAGGGACAGGATACGGTGGTGAACCTGGTGTCCCTGGACGGCAAGGTTACCGCACCGGTGAAAGACGCGGAGCGGGATACTGCGGCGATTAATACGGCGCAATACACGGGAAGTGTCACGTGGCAGACGAGCGACGGCTCGACTTTTACCGGCTCTTATTTCGCGGCCTCCACGGTCTACAGGGCACTGGTTACACTCCGTGCGGAAACCGGCTACACCTTTGACGGCATTGCGGAAAACGCTTTTACCTACACGGGCGCGGCCTTGGTGACCAATGAGGCCAATAGCGGCACGGTCACCATCACCTTCCCGGCAACGGAGGCGATTCCGCGGGTCAGCGCGCTTGACCTGACCGCGCTGGTTACCGCACCAGAGAAAGACGCCTCGCCGGTAACTAATGATATTTACACGACGCAATACACGGGAAGCGTCACGTGGCAGACGAGCGGCGGCTCGACTTTTAACGGGTACACTTTCGCGGCCTCCACGGTCTACAAGGCTCGCCTTACGCTCCGCGCGGAGAGCGGCTACACCTTTGACGGCATTGCGGCAGACAGCTTTACCTACACGGGCGCGACCTTGGTGACCAATGAGGCCAATAGCGGAACGGTTACTATCACCTTCCCGGCAACGGAGGCGATTCCGCGGGTCAGCGCACTTAACCTGACCACGCTGGTTACCGCACCGGTGAAAGGCGCGGAGCCGGTAACTACGGATATTTCCACGGCGCAATACACGGGAAGCGTCACGTGGCAGACGAGCGACGGCTCGACTTTTACCGGCCAAACCTTTGCGGCGGCCACGGTCTATAAGGCTTTGGTTACGCTCCGCGCGGAGAGCGGCTACACCTTTGACGGCATTGAGGCAGACAGCTTTACCCACACGGGCGCGACCTCGGTGACCAATGCGGCGGACTCAGGCATTATCACGATTACGTTTCTGGCAACGGCGGACGCGGTAGTCAGCGACTTTAACCTGGCCGCTCTGGTTGACAGACCGGTGAAGGACGCGGCGCCGGTTACGGAGATTGACGGAGCGCAGTACACCGGTAGTATCGCGTGGCAAAAGAGCGACGGCTCGGCCTTTACCGGCGACGCTTTCGCGGCGGCCACGGTCTATAAGGCTTTGGTTACGCTCAGCGCGAAACCCGGCTACACCTTTGATGGCGTTGCGGCAAACAGCTTTTACTTCCAGTACGGATCCAACCTGGTGACCAGCAACAATGCGGCGAATAGCGGCACGGTTACCATTACTTTCCCGGCAACAGCGGACGCGGTGGTCAGCGCGCTTGACCTGACCGCGCTGGTTATCGCACCGGTGAAAGGCGCGGCGCCGGTAACTACGGCGATTGACGAGGCGCAGTACACGGGAAGCGTGGCGTGGCAGACGAGCGAGGGCTCGGCTTTTAACGGCGCAGCCTTTGCGGCGGCCACGGTCTACAGGGCCCGCCTTACGCTCACTGCGAAGCCCGGCTACACCTTTTCAGGCGTCCTGGCAGACAGCTTTATCTACACGGACGCGACTGCGGTGAACAATGCGGCGCACAGCGGCGTGATCACGGTTACTTTCCCGGCGACAGCGTATATGGTGGGCAGCGCGGTCATTACGGTGGGCTTCACCGACTACGGTGAAATCACGATTACCGGGGACGATGGACGCAACGTCATCTCGAAATCCGGCGTATTCGGACCAACAAGCCTGCACTTGAGCGCGGAGGGCTACACCAACGTGGTTTGGTATGTGGACGACGGGGGCAACCCTAGCTCTGGAAACGACATCACGCTTAACGCGACTGCTTATGCTGCGCAGAAGCACTCAATCACCTTTACCGGATGGGCAAACGGCCACCGGTATTCGTCGCAACCCATACCTTTTACGGTACTCAATTAAGGAGGAAGACATGAAAAAACACATCAACATACTGTTTGCCTGTGTCATTATGGGCGTATTCGCCCTGGCCGGGTGCGAAAACCCGGCAACGGAAATGGAACCCGCCGGTCCAAGCGGCGCGGTCGTGGTAACCTTAGGGACGCCCTGGGGGGCGGGCACAAATGGCGCGCGGACAATCTATCCGGCAGCCCTGGACGGCCTTGAATTTACCCGCTATGAACTGAGCTTTCCCAGCGGCCCCGTAGCGCACGAGCCGGTCGGGCTAATCGCGGGCGAAAATCCCCCGATACTGCTTGTTGCCGGCCAGTGGGTGATCAGGGTCACGGCGTACAGCGGCGCGGGCGAGGACGAGGCCGCCATCCTGGGGGGAGAAAGCGCATCGTTTTATATAACCGATGGCGAAACTACCCCCGTGTCCGTCACCCTGGGTACGAACACCGCAGGGGCGGCCGGTACGCTCAGCTATTCCGTTACGGCTCCAGAAGGCGCTGAGGGCAGCCTCACCGTGCAGACAGCAACGCAATGGGCGGTCGAGGGCGGCACAATCCCGCTGGAAGCGGGTGTCAATGAGGATACGCTCAGCCTTCCCGCCGGGGAATACCGCCTGTCTGTCAGCCTGTCCAAGGCCGAACATCACGCGGGACGGACAGAAATTCTGCATATCTATCCGGACATGACCAGCACGGCAACCTACACCTTTGCGGAGGACGACTTTATCGGGGTACAAACCCTCAATCCTGCCTACGGCGATTTTACCGGCGTAGTGGGAGCGACTTTACTGCCAAGCAACGCCGCGACGATTAGCGCGGCAAAAGGCGGCAACACGGCGGTTTTCGCTATTGTGGGCGGCGGTACGGATGTGGCAACCATTGATGCCGGCACGGGCAGATTGACTCTGGTGGAAACAGGGGAGCTCACGGTGTCGCTTATCATCACCACGGCGAGCGGTGTAGCTACCCACATGGGACAGGCCTGGGTTAATGTGACGAGGCGGCCCTCCCACGGCGTTACCGCGCCTGACCCAAAGACGGAAAACGGCGTTATCGCCACGGTTACCCTTGTTCCGGCAGGCCCCCAGGAAGTGATTGGTACTACGGTTACGGCCCGGGTAACTTTGAGCGGCACAGTAGCAGCGGCAGGGGCCTTTACCATCGACCTTGTTTCCGCCAAGGCCGCCTTGGTGACCAGCCAGAAGACCAAGACCGTAGCGGCAAGCGACCAGCCCACGGACACCTACAACTTTACCTTCACCATGCCGGATCAAGATGTGGATGACTTTGTTTTTACCTTCATATTCACGCCCTCCCTGGGCGGCTCGGTAACTATCAGCGACACCACGCCTGAATTCGGCCAAGTCCTGACTGCCGACGCCACTGATATTACCGGCAGCGACAATCTGTTGTATCAGTGGATACGGGGTATCGGTACTCTGATTGGCTCGCCCTCCGCGGACAATACCTACACCGTAGATGCGGCTGATGTCCCCTATACCCTCAAAGTACGGGTTACCGCGTCCGACGCGATTGGCCAGATAGACTCTGACGCCACCAGCCCAGTCGCCAAGGTCGCGGCCATACCGCCGGTCTATACCGCATCCGCACCCAGTGCCGCCGCCGATGTGCAAATTACATCCGTGGCCGGTTCCGCGTCAGGGACGACCAAGCTCACCTTTACCCTTGCGGCCAACCCGGCAAACGAGGCGGCGTATCTTGAATATGCCATCGCGGCGAGCGCACCCGCGGGCGGCGGCACGGCAATCCCCGCATCGGGAACGCCGACCGGCAACATAACCACCACCAATGGCGACAAGGTGTGGATACGGGTCAAAGAGACCCCCGGCCGCTTTCCCGGCGGATGGGTGGTAGGGCCGGTAGTAACCGCGTCGCCTGGTCTTGACCCGGCAACGATTGCCAATGCGGGCTCGCTTTCGGCCTACATTACGACCTACTGCATGGGCGGGACTGCGGGATCCCCCGCGGCTATGAAGTTCACCGGCGCAATAAGCGCCGCAAATCTGGCTGCGGTACGCGACGCGGTGGACGCCGCCGGAACCTACGTCATCTGGGACCTGAGCGAAGTAACAGGCAGCCTGACTGCCGTCGGGATAGGGGGTGCGCTTTACAATATCGGTTCGTCTTCCGCCCAACCCGGCAGTGACAAGATAAAGGGCCTGATCCTGCCTGCGGGCATGACCTCCATCGGTGACAGGGCGTTCCAGAGTTGTAGCAGCCTGACCAGTATCACTTTGCCTGCGGGTCTGACCTCCATCGGTCAGTATGGGTTCGCTGGATGCACCGGCCTGACCCGCATCACCCTGCCCGCGAGCCTGGAATCCATCGGCGGTTATGCGTTCATGTACTGTAGTGGAGGCTACCTTTATGTAACGGTACTCCGGGAAACAGAGCCGCTGACAACGCTGGGGATTAGTGCTTTTGCCAACACAGGCACTGCGGGCATCGGCGTCGGCGTTCTGATTTATGTGCCTTCCGCCAAGTTAGCGGATTACAAAGCGATATGGAGTCAGTACGAGAGCTATATACATTAGCATGAGCGAGCCAGTTTGATAGAGGCAGGGTATGATAGAGGAATAGAGAAGGCGGGGGCTTTGGCAAAACGCTGAGGCCCTGCCAATCTCTATTCGTCTATGAAGGCGTGGCGCGTCCTGTTGGGGCGAAAGAGAGTAGATATATGTGTTTAGATGATGTAGCAAATGTTTTTACCATACTCGGTTTTTTTGTTGCGATAATTGCGGTAATTGCGGCGTTCTTTATTCCGCGCAAGATTATGGTGGATCAGATATACGCAGACTTGGTATCCGAATATCGTAGCCCGGAAATGGGCGGAGCGATACTGTCGATCATCGACTTCTTTGTGGAAGATTGCGGACGGTCGCTGGAACGAATACCAAAGGAGTATGAAACCCGCTATAACATGGAAATTCGGGACAAACTAAAGGAAGTGAAAAAACTGGAGAATGAACCAATTGATTTTGCCAAAACCCTGCATTTTCAGCGGCGTTTGGTAGCTCAATACTATTGGGATATGGCAACCCTGCGCTATACATACCATTTCCCCCGTTTGTCAAAAAAGCAGTTACGGCACTTTATGACAGAAAATGAGACGAAATTGTTAAACCTTATTTTATACATGGGAATCGCGGCGACGAAGGTCATGCTGGACATTGGCGCTATTGACCCGGCCCCAGAAGACGACATAAAAATGAATAACCTTATTTGCCAACTTTTTGAAGAAGTTGAGGCATGGGATGTATGAAAATGATTGTTATTATTTGGTTTAGTATTGCACTCGCAATGATTGCTGGAATATTTTTTCTCTTGTTTGATTTTTTAATTCCAATTCATAAAGAAATGTCTTTTGTTCCGATGGTAAGGGTATCAACCAGCACAGATAACGGGCAAAACTATTATGAAGATAGAACAAAAGTTATGCCATCATATAAACCTTTTTATGTAAAATTTACGATTTCAGTTAAATCCTATGGTCGACTATGGTCGATGAAGAACAATATTGTACCATTGAGTATCGAATATCCTGCCTGTGCAGAAATTGATGACTATTTTAATGCGAGACCTGACAACGATAAAAAAGCAGACGTAACTACAGAACTGCAAAAATCGGCCCACGATAAACAAAAAATAAAAGTAGCGAAATTCAATATTGTTGCCTCTGCACATCCAAAGAAAACTGAAATTATCTTCTATTGCGAGAAGTTTTCAGAAGAAAATAATTCTATCTCGTTCATGGTGAAGTTTGATAAACCAAACAAAGGCGCTACACATCAGGTTCACAAAGCTTATACAACAAAGGTCACTCTACGAGACCCATGATGTTATTAGTGTTCTGTCCGTACGTTTTTATAAAGCGTTCACCATTACCGCACTTGCCGAACAGCCCGGCGCGCAACTGCGACGGGTGGCACGGTCTATGGCAGTGGCGCGGGGGGCAATTCCAACACGGCCAGCATCGGGGCGTGACCAAAGCATCGTGAGTGTGGTATAATAACAATATGGACGATGCTATCATATTCAACGAAGCAGCCTTCCGGCATGGCGTGACTAAGGCGGATATTTGTCACGCTATTGAGACCAAGGTCTACGATGGTGCGATGGAAAATTACGTCAATAAGTACATCATTATCGGCTTTGACACGGTGGGCAACCCGTTGGAAATTATGTATAATATCATCGACAGCGAGACCATCAACATATTTCACGCGATGAAATGCCGAAATAGCGTTGTCACTCAATTTGATGTATAGGAGAAAAGAATGGCACAAATGACCGAAGAAGAAGCGGACGCCCTGGACGAACTGTTGACCCGCACTACCCCAAAACTCGGGCCCAATGGCACGGGGTTTTTCTCGCGCAAAGGTATGTCAATTGTCCCCTTGGACGAAACCACTGCGCGTATCCTCAATGCCCAGGCCATGGCGGTCCGCCAAACCCCATCGGAGCTCATCGCTTCCATGGTGCGCCAGCGCCTGACCGCCAACGCCTAGCCGGTAGAAGGTTCCCACGGGGGGCGGGGGCGTAGGGCTGCGGCAGGCGCAGCAACCGAGGCAGTCTCCGGGAGGAGGCCGCATTTGTTTTGGGGGCGGAGATGGCGCAACTTGACATAGTATTGTAATTACATTAGTATCACAACCAAGGAGTAACACCATGCTGGCTTCGGTTATATCTATCGGGAATTCAAGAGGCATCAGAATACCGCAAAGTATTCTGAATCAACTTAATTTCAATGAAAAAGTAGAGATGGAAGTACAGGACAATAAACTGATAGTAAGCCGTATTGAAAAAAAGCCCCGCCAGGACTGGGAAAAAGCATTTTCTGAAACTCACGAATCGCAGGAATCGGACTTGTTAATTGCAGACATGATTGATAACGATACCTTCGAGTGGGAATGGTAAGCGGGTCATAAAGATATTGGGAAAACTGAATACCGGGAAGACGCAAGCGGTTAAAGAAACATTGGATGAAATGCTGGTAAAATGAATCCGGCAAAAGGCAAGCGGGTGTCTGCTCCGGCGACGGGGGGCCACTTCCCGGCGACTATGTATCAGTTCTGGGGGTATGCCGCCAATATTCATAGAGGAATAGAGAGCGGCGGAGGGCGCAGACCGGCACGACTTGACAGATATGATTGAATATCGCATACTAATCATATGAAAGTAACCGCTATTATTGCCGACGAGTTGGTACAGAATATGAAAGAGTATACTCATAGCTCAACGGTAACTGAAGCCATAACTATTGCTCTGAAAGATTGGTTGGATTTGTATGCCGTCAAGAAATTGAACGCGCAAATAGCGCAGCGGTCCCTCTTTCTGGAACCGGCTGATAAAATCCGGGCAATCAACCGACAGTTATGATATTGCGGGTTTTGCCGGATGAATTACAATTTGAAATAAAGGAAAGGATGGTGGGCGGGCAAATAGACGAATAGTGTGATAGTGAAATAGAGAAGGCAGGGGCTTTGGCAAAACACTGCTGCCCTGCCAATCTATTCCACTATCCATCTATTCCTCTATGAAGGCGTCCTGTTGGGACGAAAGAGAGCAGATATATGTGTTTATCCGATGCAGCAAATGTTTTTACCATACTCGGTTTTATTGTTGCGGTAATAACGGCAAGCTCTGTCCCTAACACTGCTTTCAGGCAGGGACAGAACCCGCAAGCGTCCCCCTATTGCGCCCGGTAATAAGGGTCTTATCAGCCCGGTAATAAGGGTCTTATTAGCCCGGTAATAAGGGTCTTATCAGCCCCGTGTATCCGGTGCTAGACGCTCCCCGCCTCTTTATGTTATATTCACAAAAATTCAGTAAGGAGTAATTATGAGCTCAGCAATCTATTCGGTAAATCAAAAACCGCCTTTTGTGAAATCGGTTTTCTATGGGGTGCAGCATCTGCTTGCCTGTTTTGGGGCAACGGTTTTGGTTCCCATTTTGGTGGGGATTCCCCCGGACCGGGCTATTTTCTCCGCCGGGTTGGGAACACTGTTGTATTTGGTCATCACCAAGTTTAAGGTACCCAATTTTGTGGGAAGTTCCTTTGCCTTTATCGCGGTGGGTTCCGTCGCGTTCGGACTGGGTTCGGCGTATCTGTGTGTGGGCGCGCTGTCAAGCTGCGTGACCTACCTGATTGTGTCCGCCCTGGTCTGGAAAAGCGGCGCCAAATGGGTCGTAAAAGTGCTGCCCCCAGTGGTGATTGGGCCGGTGGTCGCGGTCATCGGCCTTTCCTTGGCGGGAACCGCCATCAGTATGTCCTTTCTGAATAACAACAGTTTCTCCACCCCGGCCCTGGTGGTGGCGGTCATCACCCTGGCTTTGATTCTGCTGGCCATGTACTCCAAAAACCGGTTTGTTTCCAGCATCTCGATTCTGATTGGTTTGGTGGGCGGCTACCTGGTTACCCTGCTCCTTGCCAAAACCGCGAAGGGCGAATTCAACAGCTTTGTCAATTTCACCTGGGACGGCCACTGGTTTAACAATCCCCTGAGTTTTTTTGTCAATCCCTTGAACGTGGAAGTCCAGAAAGCGGTAGTGGTGGCCTTATCGTTCGTGATTACCTCATTTGCCACTATCTGCGAACATATCGGCCACACCCTGGTGACCGGCGACATTATCGAAAGCGACTTGATTAAGGAACCCGGCCTGCATCGCACGATTGCGGGGGACGGGGTTGCCACGGGCATTGCGGGGCTGTTCGGCTCGGTCTGCAACACCACGTACGGCGAAAGCCTGGGCGTTATGGCCACCACGCGGGTCTATTCCGTGACGGTCTTTGTGTTTGCCTCAATCGCGGCGATTATCCTTTCTTTGATTGCTCCCTTTGGGGCGATTGTGAAATCCCTGCCCACTCCGGTGCTGGGGGGCGCGTGTATTCTGCTCTATGGAACCATCGCGGCCAACGGATTGAAACAACTGGTCACGAACAAGGTCGATTTTGACGACAAGAAGAACCTGGTGATTGTGTCCATCGTGTTTATTCTGGGGGTCGGCGGCGCGTCAATACCGGTGTTTTTCCAGGGCGAGAAACTGGAGCTGTTAAGCGCGGTGGCGCTGGCGGCTATTGTGGGAATTATCCTGAACCTGATTCTGCCCAAGTCAAGCGGCCAAACAAAGTAACATAACTTATACCGGCGGCGCTTGGTTTTTTCTGGATTTAAGCGCCGCCCCAATCAGCAGCGCCAACGCAGCCGCCGAAGCAAGGCATAGGTATATCCGCCGCGTCTTACCCGCGGCGCGTTGCCGGGTTGCCGGAACCGCCTCTTCGGGATTTTCCTGCGCCAAAAGCGCGGGAATAGCTGTGTCGTCAAAAGCGGCGGGATAGGGCATGGAGGCAAACCGCGCCACAGCTTGATAGGCGGTGGTTTCGACTTGACTCTGGACGGCCATTATGGTTTCCGGCGCGGTCAGGGTAGAGCTTGCTCCGGCAAAGGACTTGACCCCTGCCTGTACTCCCGGAAGGGGCAGCGCGCCGGTTTCCAGAGGCAGCCATTCAAAACGGGCCAGGGGTATTTCCTGAACCAGAGAATCTTTCAGGCCCGCGCCGGTTTCAAGGGCTGGAAACCGTTCGGCCACGGAAAAAATCGCGTCCTTCCGCAAGTCCAGGGTCAGGCCGGTTACGGCGGCAATATTCCGGGCATAGAGGGTAAAGTAAAAAGGCAACCCAACCTCTGCGGGGCCGTCCTGGTCAGGGCGGAGCATAAAAAGCGGGCGAGCCCGCATGGGGTCTTCGATAGCGGCGGCACGATCAAAAGGAACCAGAAAAGGCGGCGCTTTATCGATGCTGACTGCCAGAGCTGGAATATCGATAAGCCCCGGAATATAGGTAACAAACTCGAACAGAATATAAGTAACCGGGCCGTAGAGTTCCAGCCGCCCTTCCTTCCTCATGGACACCAGGGTAATCTGACCAGAAAGAGTGGGCAGCACCGGCGTAACTTGGGCCGGGCGCACGTCCGGTATAACCAAGGTGTAGGCCATGGGGCGGCCTACATAGAATTGCTGGTTCGCCGGTTTCACGGACAATTTCCGCTCATTCTCCTGACCATATACGGGCAAGGTCTGCGTCAGCGCGAGCATCAGCGTGAGCATCAGCACGGGTCTGGTTAATAATCGGGCGTGCCGGAGTGTTCCGTTGTGGTTTGACTGTTTTTCCATCTGTTTTGCTCCTGTTCGCGGATAATTGAAAAAAGGGCGTTTTCTGCCGTCTGCCGGTCATCCTGACCAGTGGCCGGAAGCACCTCCTCCTCTGCCGGAGCTGCCGGCATCTCTGTCCGCGCTCCGGCCAGTTCCAGGTTGAGCTTGGCATCCACACTGCGCGGGTCGATTTCAAGGGCTTTGCGGAAGAAGGCGGCCGCCCGTTCGTAAGTCCCCGTATGGTACGCCATAACACCGGAATTGTACAGTGCCGCAAAGCGGAGCGCGTCCGGCGCGTCTGGAGACAGACTGTCCAGCCGTTCCAGAGCGGCCTCGTATTCTCCCTGCATCACAGAGACCGCTCCAAGTCCATACAGTCCGTATTGCAGAAGCGTCAGGTCGTCCTGTTTCATTGCCAAGCCGGTCACATCCAGAAAATCTGCCGCTGCCCTCTGATAGTCCCCGCGCTGCCAATGCCATGCGCCTTCCAATACTTTTGCTCCTCCAGCGAGAGACGCGGAACAACCGGACAAAAGAAGCGGAAGGGAGAGACAGAGGAACAGAGAATAGAGGGACAGAGGTAAGGACTTCGGGTGCAGTTCCGGGAGGGCAAGGCCGGCAATGAAAAATGCCAGGGCCAGGGCCAGAAAGAGCTGATACCGGGGGATGGGACGGGACTCAAAGATGACTCCCTGTCCGGCGTGGCGGGCAAGGGCTTTCAGGATGAGCGCGGCGGAACCGGGGGCGGCGGCTTCCACATACGTGACAACAGCGGCGCCCAGGCCCGGCCCGGTCTTGGCCGATTTGGCGGCCGCCTTGAGTTTGTCTGACCGGAGGGCGGTTTTTACCAAGGTAACGCCGTCGCCGGAGATGATTTCTGTTTCTTTTGCGTTTCCAAAGCCCAGGAGGAATACGGGTATTCCATAGCCTGACGCGGCAACAACAGATTCAGCGAGGCTGCCGATTGTTTCCTCACCATCGGTAAATACAATGATTGCCGGAGCGGCTCCGGAAGCTGCGGGGAAGGAACGCACCGCCGCGGTTATTCCCGCTCCGATGTCTGAGCCGGGGGCAGTCATCAGGCCCGGGGACAGGGAACGAAGTAAGGGTATGACTGCGTTCAGGTCTTCCGTGAGGGGCACGGCAGCCAGTCCCGTTCCTTTGGCAAGCGCCACCGAGACTGCCGCCCCTTCAAACCGGCCCAGCAGGGCTTCCGCGTATTGCGCGGCAGCCTCAAGCCGGGTCAGACCGTTGCTGTCCGCGTCTTTGGCAGTCATACTCCAGGAAATATCGAAAACCAGGCAAACCGCCGTGCCGCGCCGCTGGACCGGGACAGCGGCGCTCCCCCAGGAAGGGCCGCTCAAAGCAGCGCAAAGCAGGGCCAGGGCAGCCATCCAGCAGATGGAACGCATTGTCATGCGTTGGCGGCAATCCCGCAGCCAGGGATAATCCGCGCTTTCCCGGTCAGTCAGCTTTTCCAGAGCGCGAAGCCGGAACACCAGATTAAGCGCCGCAGGAAGGAGGAATAACAAAAAAAAGAATGCCCAAGACCGTTCTATTGTCATAATACCTCCCGCAGATAAACCCGCCGGATGAGCCATGCGGCAACGCAGGCCATGAGCGCGGTCAGGGCCAGGGGGACATAGCAGGATTCTTCAATGCGCCGGTAGTACCAGGTTTGGGCCGTGTGCTCCCTCCCCGCGATTGAGGCAAGGGCGGTTTTCAGGCTGTCCAAAGAAGGGACGGAAAAATAATTCCCTCCTCCTTCAGCGGCAATGCGGCGCAGGGCTTCTTCGTCGAACTGGGAATCCAGAAAACCTGAATAGACTGCCCCGGTGAGCGGGTCGCTATAGGAAATAGGCGCGGAGCCGCGGGCGCCTATACCCACCGCATATATCGTGATGCCTTTGCTCCGGGCCAGAGCCGCGGCGGTTTCAGGATGGATTGAGCCGCCGTTGTTTTCTCCGTCGGTCAGGAGCACGGCGCACTTTTTCGGCGCGGATGAGGACGACAGATGCCAAACCGCTACGCTCAGGCCATCTCCCAGGGCTGAGCCATCCCCCAGAGCGCCCACCATGAGGGCGTCCAGACTGGCGGCAAAGGCCGCGGTATCCAGAGTAGGAGGCGCTGCCAGGACTGCTTCGGATGCGGTAAGCGCAAGACCATAGGCCGCACCGTTCTGTTCCTGTGTCAGGAACCGGATAGCCTCTTTGGCCGCTTCAAGCCGGGTCATGCCGGCCATGTCCTGGGCAGCCATGGAAGGACTGACGTCGATAACAAAGATGATTTCCGTGCCGTGTGAGGTATAGACTTTCTCTTGCCGGGCAATGGCCGGGCCGGCCAAAGCAGTGACCGCCAGCGCAAATGCCGCAAGTGTAAGGCTCCGGCAGACCCACAGAGCCAGGGCAGACAGCCGCCGTTCCCAGACAAAGGACTTGCCTCCCCAGTCCGACAGGGTGAGCGGCAAGGCGGCGCCCCGCAAAATACCCAATCGCCGCAGAACAAAGAAAAGCGGGGCAGTCAAAAGAAACAGGAATACCCCAGGGTTGGCAAAAATCAGCACGGCTCATTCCCCCTGTTCAAAGAAAATCACGATTCCCTGAGCTTCGGCAACAAGGCTGCTCAGTTCCGCGGAAACAAAGCCGGTGTTTTCAGCGCCTGCTGCATAGCGGAGAAAATCGCACCGCCGGAACAGGGCATCCAGCTTTTCCACCTGGGCAAAGTGTTCGCTGTCCATCATGCCGCTGGTGATATCCGCGAAAGCGGGAAAAAGCTCCGGCGACGAAGCGGCCCGGAACGGCCAGCCGAAGTGGGCGTCCAGATAGTCCCGGAGAATTACTTGCAGGCTTCCGGCCAATTCCTTCTCCGCGTCCAACGTGGGCGGCGCGGACGCAATGCGTTTCATCAAGACGCGCAGGGCTTTGAGCGCCCGCCGCCCCGCTTTACTGTAAAAGAGCGCGTTGAACAGGGTTGTCAGGGATTTCCCGGACTTTCTCAGCCTCACCAGGACAGTCACTGTCCCGGCCAGAATACCGGCGGCTGCCGCAACAATGCCCAGCAGGATATAGGTGGTACCCGGAACAATCACCGGCGGGGCCGGAGGACGAATCTGACTCTCCCCCAGCTTCTGCGCCAAAGAAGCAATCATCACTGCTCCAACATCGACCGCAAAAGATTTTTCTCTATTCTCTATTTCTCTATTCTCTCTCTCCTCTGTCCCTCTGTCTAACTCGAAAGCGGGGATGTCAAACTCCCCGGTTTTCCAGGGAATAAAGTGTATGGTCAGGAGATACTCCGCGTCATTTTGGGTAAGCGTTGCCGCCGTGACCGTGTAGTCCGGCTCAAGAGCGGCAAAGACCTCGCTCTCAGGGGACAGTTCCAGGGTTTCGCCCGGTTTAATGCCGGATAACTTCGTGCCGGCGGAAAAACTGTGCCTGATGATCGCCCTGTCTCCCACATACACGTCCACGGGAACCAGTACGGTTTGGGCCAGAGAATAGAGGGACAGAGGAAAAGAGAAACAGAGGAACAGCGGCAGGAGGAGCGGGCGGGGCATGGCGGCTATGCCCCTTCGCGGGAAGCAAAAAAGGCGGCCAATTGGCGGGCAGGGTCTTCCCCGGCGGGAATGATCAGGGGGAACGCGCCGTTTTTTGCGCATTGGGCGTACCATGCGTCCAGGCGGCGGGAATTGGCTTCTTTCCATTTCCGGCGGAAACCCATCTGCGCGGTGGGAAGCATTTGCCTGAAGCCGGTTTCCGGGTCAACAAAAGGAATCATGCCCACGGCGGGAAGTTCCTCATCAAAGCGGCTGGTGATGCGGATTGCCGCCACATCGTGCCGGGAAGCCAAAACCGAAAGGGGCGTTTCCCAGCCTTCGGCGCGGAAGTCGGAAATCACAAAGACAAAGGAGCGTTTTCTGAGAAGCCGCGCCGCGCCGGAAAGGGCGCTGTCCAGAGCGGAACCGCGGGCGGCTGTTCCAGCGGGGTTGTCAAACCGGGAGAGGAGAAGCATCACCTGGGAGCGGCCGGCTTTGGGAGCCAGGGTAAAGCGGATTTGGCCGTCAAATAGGGCGGCCCCCACGGGACTCCCGTTCTGTTCCGCCGCCAGGGCCAGAAGCGCTCCGGTTTCAAAGGCCGTCTCCTGCCGGGAGGCGGCTCCGGCGGTCATGCTGGCGGAACAGTCCACAACCAGAAAGACCACCAGTTCCCGTTCCTCCTCAAAGAGTTTGACAAAAGGCTTGCCCATCCGGGCGGTAACGTTCCAGTCAATGGCCCGCACATCGTCGCCCCGCAAATATTCCCGGACGCCGGCAAACTCCATGCCCTGCCCCCGGTACAGGGACCGGAATGAGCCGCTTTTCATGCTGTTTGCCAGGGAGATTGCGGTGAGCCGCAGCCTGGCGGCCCGCCTGACCAGGGACTGGTCGCGCAGTAATGAGGCCATATCAGGGCACCGGCAGCACCGACAGGATTTTGGCAATCAGGCTGTCGGCGGTCACGTTGTCCGCGGCGGCCTCATAGGACAGCACCAGCCGGTGGCGCAACACCGCCGGGGCGGCATTTTTGACATCCTCGGGGAGCACGAAGGAACGGCCTTCAAAAAGCGCCCGCACTTTGGCGCACCGGTGCAGGGCGATGCTTGCCCGGGGGGAGGCCCCGAAGGCGATGTATTTAAGGATGTCCTCGCCGCCACGCTTTTCGCCGGAACGGAGCGGGCGGGCATGGGCGGCTTTTTTTTCGTCCTGTAATGGCCGGGTGACGGTGACGATGGAAACGATGTATTCCACGATTTTGTCGTCGCACCGGATGGCATCCAGAAGCGCCCGCCCCTGCCGGATGTGTTCCGCGGTGAACACGGCGTTCACCGCGGTTTTGTCCGGCTCGCCGCCGGTTTTGACGATGGCCAGCTCCTCCTCTGCCTGGGGGTAGGGAACCATCAGCTTGAGCAGGAACCGGTCAAGCTCAGCCTCGGGCAGGTTGTACGTCCCTTCCTGCTCGATGGGGTTCTGGGTGGCCAGCACGAAGAAAGGTTCCGGCAGGGGATAGGTCTCGCTGCCAATGGTAACGTGTTTTTCCGCCATGGCCTCCAGCAGCGCGGACTGCACCTTGGCGGGGGCGCGGTTGATTTCATCCGCCAGCACCAGGTTGGTGAACACCGGGCCTTTGCGCACCGTAAATTGCCCGGTGGACTGCTCATAAATCAGGGTGCCCGTCAGGTCAGCGGGAAGCAAGTCCGGGGTGAACTGAATGCGCTTGAAGCCCAGGCCGGTGATATCCGCGAAGGTCTTGACCGCCAGGGTCTTGGCCAGCCCCGGCACGCCCTCCAGAAGCACATGGCCCCCGGCAATCAGGGCGGTCAGGATGCCGTCGATAACCCCGGTCTGGCCGACCACCCGCTTGGCCGCCTCGGCGCGACAGCGGGCGATGATTTCTTTGTAGTTTGTAAAGTCATCCATAAGATACCGCGGAGTATAGCACAAAGAGAGGAATAGAGGAATAGACTAATAGAGGGACAAACATTACCGGAAACTGGGTTTTACTATATAAAATCACCAAAACCCAAATTTTCTTTGCCCGAACCGGCACCCACGCGGATATTGCGGCAAAAATCCCTCGCTGCTACACCCGCCCGCCGGTCAATAGCGCGTAGAATTTGGGGGTGATTTTTTTAAATAGTATTCCAAACAACACGCACAATGTTATTCCTGATAATACAACTCCAAAATAATCAGCTAATATAAACCAGCCTTTCATAGAAAATAACTTTATACTCAACTTCAATAATTGCGGTAAAATAAAGGCATGAATCGCGTATACTATAAATTCATATTTTTCAAGCCACACAAGGGCAGCATATAATTTTACATTTTTTACAA
>JAITOJ010000010.1 GCA_031290005.1 Treponema sp.
TGGACAGATGCCAGACGCTATTGCGAAGAACGCGGCGGATATCTCGCAACGATTACTGATTCTGGGGAACAGACATTTATCGAAAACCTGCTTGCCCGTGAAGGCAATAAAAGATTCTACTGGCTTGGTGGATATATTGGCAGTGATCGCAGATTCCAATGGCTAACCGGAGAGCGCTTTGAGTATACCAATTGGATGCCTGGCGAGCCGAGCGGGGGCGGCGAGGATAAATTAGAGATATTACGTGTTGCCCATCCGCTTATTAAAGATTCTAGACTTGGTCATTGGAATGATGCTTTCAATGAAAGCAACAAAAACTCCGATTACACGAGTGAACTTGGCATTATCTGCGAGTTTGATACTTGAGGAAACGCAATGCCTGTCACCATTTTTGCGGTGATAAAAGAAAGCGTCGTATGATTGGAAACGCAAAGTGTGCCTGGCACCGGCGTGAGTAAGGAGTGTTATTGTGGAACAAAGCGGTTTGAAGGCCTTGCACGGTATCCTGCTGGTACTGACCGGCGCGTTCGCGCTTGCCGCTTGTGCCGGAAGCCCGGCCAGGGTGGCCCCCGCCGATGAACTGGATGCCGCTGTCCGGGAAACTTCGGATTATCTCAACACGCACCTTACCAAGGGGAATAAGCTGGTGATCCTCAATATCCAGTCGGAATATCCGGCGCTTTCGGAGTACGTCATTGACGAGCTTGTCGCCAACACGGTGAACGACCGCACGTTTACCGTGGTAGACCGGCAGCAGATTGCGGCTATCCGGGCGGAACTGGATTTTCAGATGTCCGGCGAGGTGGACGACGATTCGGCCCAGGCGGCAGGGCGGATGCTGGGGGCGCAGGTTATCATTTCCGGTGCGATTTCAAAGATAGGTGATTTCTATCGTTTGCGGGTCAGAGCGCTGGGTGTGGAGAACGCCCAGATACAGAGACAGTTTAACCGCAATATCCCCGAGGGCTTTACCATCACCGCTCTGCTTGAAAGCGATGCTACGGGCTACAGTGGCGGTTCCGGCGCGGCTTCCAACAGACCGGCGACTCCAGCGGCGGCAGCTCCGACAGCGGCTCCGGTGACTCCGACTCCAGTAGCTCCGGCCCCGGTGGCTCCTCCCGTCCCAGCCGCGACGGTTACTCCCGCGCCCGTCGCACCAGCCAAGGTATACAAAATCGGTGATACCGGCCCTGCGGGGGGCATTGTGTTCTACGACAAAGGTAACAATTCCGGTGGCTGGCGGTATCTTGAGGCAGCACCTGCGGATATTGACCGTAAGTTATATGCGGCGAGGGAGGATATTCGGTTCAACGTGGAACGAGCCGTGGGAAAAGGAAAGTCAAATACCCAAGTTATTATGACGGAGGCAAACAATAGGGGTGGCGGTTTCGGTTGGGCTACCCAAGCGTGCGATGCACTGGAAGTCAACGGTTTTGACGACTGGTTCCTCCCCAGCAGAGATGAGCTTCACTATATGTACGGCAATCTGCATATGCGGGGTTTGGGGGATTTCAAGACTGAACAGTATTGGTCATCAACCTTCGCCATGTCCGGTTCACAGGCAATTTGTTGGCGCGAAGACTTTTCCAATGGAAACCAAGACACTTGGCTCATCTACAAGGGAGCGCAACATCGCGTCCGCGCCTGCCGGCAGTTTTAGGCGGAAGGGAAAAGTTCAGAGAGTTCAATATTCGTGCCGTCCGGGCTTTTTAAGGGAACTGGTTCAAATATATAAGAAGGAGTTTTGTATAAAAAAATGAAAAAGACAAATCCAGGTCTTTGCTTAACAATTGGTTTCCTCCTGCTCTGCGCGGGAAGCCTCCATGCCCAGCAACAGGGACAATTGTCCCTGGACGACGCGGTCACCCAAGCCGCCAAAGCGGTTGAAGCCCGGCTCTCCGCGGGCGCTAAACTGGCGGTGCTGAACTTCTCTTCGGGCTCCGAGGCGTTCTCGGATTATGTTATCGAGGAGCTTTCAGGCGCTCTGGTAATGAACAACAAGGTTACGGTGATCGAACGCCGCAGTCTCGATCTGATCCGCAAAGAAATGAATCTGCAGCTCTCTGGTGACGTAAGCGACGAGTCCGCGACGGCTATAGGGAAGCAGTTAGGCGCCCAGGCTATCGTAACCGGTTCCCTGACCAATCTGGGGGACGTATATCGGTTTAGGGTTAAGGTGATCAATGTGGAAACCGCCCGGATTGAAACTCAGCTTTCCTATAATATGGGCAATGACCAGCGGGTTACGTTTCTCCTGCAAGGGAATCAGCAGAGCGCCCCGGCGGTTGCGGGAAGCGGAACGCCGGCGGCGGTTAAGCCCGCAGCCACCCCGAAAGTATACAAGGTAGGCGACACGGGGCCGGCGGGCGGGATTATTTTCTATGATAAGGGTAATAGCAGTGATGGCTGGCGCTATCTGGAAGCGGCTCCCCGCGAGGAAGTTACTATGTCGTGGAGTATTAGGGGGACAAGAGTCGATGGTACTGCTACGACTATAGGTTCCGGTAAAAAGAACACACAGCTCATCGCGAATAAGTTTAGGAATACTGCCGGAGAATGGGACACTGCGGCGCAGACCGCAGACGATATGGTATATAACGGTTTTGATGACTGGTTCCTGCCGAGCCAAGATGAATTGAATATGATGTACGGTCAGTTGAAAAGAAAAGGTCTTGGTGATTTTAATGGCGACTGGTACTGGACTTCGAGTTGGAGTGACTTCTACGGCCAGCCTAGAGCTCTTTGCCAGAATTTCGTAGATGCTGCACTAAGTTTAGGCGGCGGTCCTGGACAAAAACATTATTTCCGCGCCATCCGGCAGTTTTAGGCGAGGAACGCCACAGGTGCCGGGGAACGCAAAGTGTGCCTGGCACCGTTTTTAGGTATAGTGGTATTTTACGCCGCTTTTGCGGCGATAAAAGCAAGCGTCCGTATGGGGGCTTATAAAAATTGTTGCCGGCGGGAGTTAAACGCGAAGGAGTGATTTATGAAAAAGGTTGCAAAAATAACGGCAATATCGGTGGGGGCCGTTGCGGTAATACTGATTGCTCTCTTCGTTGTGATCCCCCTTGCCTCGTCAAAGAAAGCGGAAGCAAGATTCGGTGAGGCTCTCACCAAGGCGGGTATTCCCGAAGAAATGTGGAGCGCCAAAAGGGTGTACTATGTCCCGCTTTTTGGGCATTTGGTCGTTGAGAAGTTTGGAATTGGCGGCATCCTCGAAGCCAAAAAAATCAAGATGGTGATAAAAACTAATAGTGAGGATGTTTTCGCCGGGTCCATAGACGCTCAGGGGCTGTCGTTTTCAACAGACGGTACCGGTATTATCGTCAAAAGCCTCTCGGTGAAAGACTTTTCAGTGAATACGACGATGTTCGACTATAATCCGCTTGGATCCGTCAAGAAACTTGGAAAGGTTAGCGTGAGTGGGGCGACATTCAGGCAAGGTGGACAGACGTATTTCACGCTAGGGGAATTCAATGCTAATGTCGGTTACTCCGAGGGAAAAATTCCACTTTCTACTTCAGTGACGCTGAAAAAAGTGACAGCAGATATCAGGCCGCTTAATTCACTTCCCGCTTTACGTCCAGAATATCGAATCTCAAGACTCGAACTTAAAAATTCTCTTTCTGGCGGTACTTCCAAGCTTAATCTTGTCATCGACATGGACGATCTTTTTACAATAAAAACTGATCTTGGAATTTCTTTTCCCCTGGAATTCGATGGAATAGCCGATCTTACCTCGATAAATTATAGGGAAGATGTAAAACTGGATTCGATTACATTTACCTACACGGATAAATCGTTTTTGGAACATGTTTTTGAACTTACGGGACTACCTGGCGGTAGAGAGAATGCGGCGGAGTTGTTAAATGACTCTATCATGATGATGGCGGAACTTGGTGGTATTGATGCACAGAGGCTTGTAAGTGAATCGGCAGAGTTTTTTAAGAAACCCGGCAGACTTGAACTAAAAACAAACCTCAAATCGCCTGTAAGTATTGAAGATATAAGCCGAGACCCGTTTGCGGTAAACTTAGGTCTCTCAATAAACGGAGGAAAGCCTTTCACAACTGGCGGATATTAGAGGACGGAAAAACATTTTAAAAAATGTAAAGGGGAAAACGTCATTACAGCCGGAACGTTTTTTGAAATGTTTCTATAATATAAAAAAGTATATTGACAATTATGGAAAAAAATGGTATAAAAACAGAGGCTTTCCCGAAACTTCAGCTTTGGGAAAAGCTCAACATAATGTTTGTTTTTCAGGAGGTTCAATATGAACAAAACTGTACTACTCGTCGTTCGGGTGGTATGTCTTATCGTGGTGGGATGCTTCTTTCTTTCTTATTTTGTTATTTCGTGTTCTGGCGCGGAAGTCAATATCAGTGGAATGGAAGCTGCCTTTGGCATTGACAAAGGGGAAATACCGTTAGATGCCGCACCCTGGCTTCTGCTGATTCCAGTTATCGCGCTTGTTGTGTTGATTGCACTAACCGTTCCTTTAGCACATGAAAAACTTGAAGGGATAAAGCCTCAAGGCGGACTATCCAAAAGTGAAATATTATGTGTTGTGGGTGGAATAATCGGATTGATTCTTCTTGCAATTGCACATAATGGAGCGATTGGAAAGGTAAAAGCCCAGCTTGGTGGTAGTGACATAAGCAAGTACTATCATACCGGGTTAGGTTTCAAAACAAGTGTACTTGGCTTTATAGCCATACTTGTTATGCCGTTTATTGGCAAACTACTATTGAACAGAAACATATCGCTCGGTTCGTCTTCTTCAACAGAAGGTGAAACTTAAATAGCAAGGGGAACGCAAAGCGTGCCAGGAGTTTGTCGGGCTTTAGCCCATTCAATAGGGAATTTTGCGATTTATCGCAAAATTCTACCCTGCAAACTCCCATAGGAGCCCCTAAATCGGGATTTTTGCGTTGGTTTTGGTGCAAAAATCCACAAGTCCGACAGGCTCCTAGAGATAGGCACGGCTTGCGGATTGGCGCAAGGGAGCCATGTCTGCTGTAAGGGCAGACGTGGTGTTTGGCGCTTTCAGCAGGGGCTGGGATCGCCAAATTGCATCATATTGGAGGCTTTCCCAAAACTTCAGCTTTGGGAAAGCAACCTTGGATTTATGTTAAGAGGATTTTTTAGCATGACGTTCTACCGTCAGAAATTTGACACCTTCATCCATCAACGGTCGTTTTACCACACGCGCAATGTGGCGCACAGACAAGGTAAATCCTGTCTGCATGTGGGTAGTGTTGGGGGCATCTTGCGCCACGCCATGAACGGTTTACTGCGTCAATGTCCTGCCGGACGCGGCGGTTGGGCGGGGTATGCCTTACGGTATCTCTTATCGTATCCAGAGAACAGAAAGATGTTCCGACTGTTCTACCGCCTCAATCTCGTGGTCTTTGGTAACAACGGTAGCGGAAAAACTCTTTGCGGTAGCGCAGAGAAATACGTCACCAAGGGATATAGAATAGCGAGCTTTGAGGTGGGCGGTCTCGCAGTAAATGGCGCGGCTAATGGTATAAATCACATCAAGGGGAAGGTCGTCCAGCTTCCGCATGATTTCAACGGCTTTTTCCTCCCCAGTTTTTTTGATAAAGTGGTAAAACACTTCAACCAAATTGACTACGCTTATGTAGATAGTGATTTTCCCCGTATCAGTGCGGTCGAAAAGTTTCTTCACCATGACGCCTTCCGCCTCTTTGTCAAGGAAAGCAATCACGGCGCAGGCATCAAGGAGGTATATCATTCGCCGCCCTGCCTTTGCTCCCGGCTCTGCCTTCGTTCTTCCTCGTGGAGCGCGTCAAGCCGGTCTTCCAGTTCTTTGTCTTTGCGCCGCTGTTCGAGGAAGTCGTCACTGGTCGCGGTACAACCCATCCGCTTGGCAAGCCCCCAGCACTCTTCTATGGCCGCCCGTTGCCGTTCGGTCAAGAAGTGGCGGGGAACGGTTTCGGCCTCCACAGCGGGAGACAGGGCGGTAATAACAACATTTCCGCTCGCGCCCGCCCATTCAGGGGGAATGTCCAGATGAATCCAGCCATTAGCCGGAATCTCAATAGTTTGTTCAATCGTCATAGTAAACCTAGTTTGCTTAGTTTTTATCGTATTGTCAAGGAAAATGAAAAAAATGCTCTATCACCAGAAATTTGACACCTTCATCCGCACCTACGACGACGACACTCCTTCGGTGAACGCAAAGTGTGCCTGGCGCCATATCTTGGTACTGACCGGCGCGTTTGCACTTACATTCGCGCTTATCGGTTGTGCTGGAAGCCCGGCCACGGTGGCCCCCGCCGATGAACTGGATGCCGCTATCCGGGAAACTTCGGATTATCTGAACACGCACCTTATAGTAAAGCTACTAAATAAATATCAACTCAAATACTTATAGATTGCAGTCTCAAGCAAGTCATACATTGGAGCGGTATCACGAAGCACCCTTTTCATATTCGCCCATGTCTTTTCAATCGGGTTAAAATCAGGCGAATACGGCGATAAAAATAACAAACGCACGCCGACTTTCTTGCAAATCTTTTCAAGATTGTTTTTCCGGTGAAACGATGCTCTGTCCATAATTATTGTTTCCCCTTTTTCAAGGGATGTTAATAAATTCCGTTCAAACCAGTCTTCAAATTTTTCTCCGTTCATTGTCCCCTGGTAGCATAAAGCCGCTATTTGCCGGACGCCTTCCTTGTCATGAATCTGCGCGGCGACCACATTAACTCAGGTGTTACTTCCGTCCGCGCTTGCAGTCTTCAACTTTCACGCCGCGCGGCGCTCTGCCAAATTCCCTTTTTATATGCTTGTTTATCCCGCTTTCATCGACATAAACACGGTCTTCTTTCGGTATTTTATCAATTTCGTTTAAGTACTCCGGTCGTTTTTCTTCGGATTTCTCCGCATATGTAAAAGTTTTTTTTTACGTGTTATGCCGAGTTTGACAAACTTTTTCTGAACAGCCTGACGACAAACTCCAAGCTCCGCGGCAAATTCCCACAAATACCATTCGGGGTGGTTCCCAACCAGCTCGTTAAGCCTTTCTGTTGAAATTTTACCCTTATGCTCTTTGCGGTAGTTATATACAAAATCTCCTGCCGTCACAAGCTGCTCTTTCCATTTGTAATAACTGCGGGCAGTTACTCCAAAAGCCTCATATACATCGGTGAATGTATGCGTGGTTAACTTCGGCTATGGTCATAATGTAGTTGGCTGATACTTCATCCAGCGCTTTGAGGAGGTTACGCTGGCGGGTGAAGGGGACGCCTTCGCCTAGCCGGACCGGTTCTTCAAACACCATTACACCACTGTCACAAAAGTATCAATTACGACCCAGCCTACCGTACATGGCGCACCCACTCATCGCCATGTGCGCCCTCAAGCTTCTGCTCCACAACGTTGACGTTCAGGTCCATTTGCTCCAGCGGGATGACGCCTAAAAGGGTGTCCTTAGCGTGAGGCAGGACAACCACCTCGCAGACAGCCTGCCGGTCTTTCCAGCGGATAGTAACCCACTCGGTATACGCACAGGTCTCGCGTTTGCCATTGCCTAGGGTAACTTCGCCGGTCTCCCTTATCGTGAGTCCCAGCTTCTGACGGGTCTTTTCGCTGATGACGATGTTAGTGGCCCCAGTGTCTACCACAGCGCGCAGCTTCGTCTGACGCATCTCAGACGCTTTGATGATGCCATGCTGGACATTTCCTTCATCCCATGTGTTTATCAGCGTGATTCTTTCTATCACTTCGCCCATAGATACCTCCGTGTCGTTATTTATATCATTATTATACACCATATATCAACTCAGTAGCGGTCATGGTGTAGGCTGGACTACTGCTCCCTTGCAAAACCACTCTGTTGGCGGTATAGCCATCACTCGGTTTCGGTTTGATGACCGCCGAAACCCCTCCTGCGTAACTTGTGCGTTAAGTTAAGCCCCCTTGCCAGAGGGCTGTGTCTCACTATGAAGCCGCGTCCGTGCTGCCCGCCTTTTCCCTGCCGACCGCTTCCTAGACCTTACGACCCGGACCGCGCCACACGGAAGCCTACCATAGAACTGGCCGAGCCATAGGAATTCCGATAAACCAAACGCAGGTAAACTGAACTATTGTTATCAGTACTTCCACCCCGATGAACCTTGAGTGAACCCGTTGATGGACCTGTGGGATCGGTTACACTGCCGGTATCAATGGTTGCGTTGTACCAATCCCAGCACCACTCACAGACGTTCCCGCTCATATCAAACAATCCGAGGCTATTCCCCAGTTTTTCGCCCACCGGATGAGTCGTACTACCGGAATCGCCGCCAGCACCATTAGAGAACCATGCATAATTGTTAAGAACAGATTCCGTATTGGTTCCTGCCCACTGATACGCATAATTTGTGGCCCCAACGCCCCCGCGGGCGGCGTTCTCCCACTCGGCTTCGGTGGGCAGGCGGTAGCCGTTACTTGTTAGGGTCATCTCCGGATTGGTGGCGGCTGAGGTACTCCGTATCACGTTGCCTGAAGAGGTATACACCGGCGTTAGCCCCGTCAGTTCGCTGTAGGCGTTGCACCACACAATGATGTCTCCCCAGGTAATTGTGGTTACCGGTTTGGTCTTCCCCTCCGCGGTAGGCGCCCCAGTGGTTCCGGCGTTTCCTTCCATACCTGTACTAAAGGTATAGGGGTTTGTCGTCCGGTTGACTGCCCACTGGCGCACGGTATACCACAGTTCGTAGGTGGTCTCATAAGTTGCCATGCTATAGACGCTCAAAGTTACCGTTCTGCCGGCGATAAATACGCCGGTATTAGTGTTGTATACATACGCACTGCTGCCGGTAATGGTTCCGGCGGGAATGGGTACGAGAACGGTTTGCACGGAGCGTATTTTCCCATCGGCATCCACATAATAGTTGGTTGTACCGCTGGGCGTTACGGTGAACTTAAGTGCCGCCGCTTGTAATTGGGCCGCCGTGCCGCCAGTGCCGACGGTAAGCGCATTGACCGTTTCTGTTGCCGCAGGGTATGTTTGCGGCGTGAGTTTTGCCGCATACTCACTGCCGCTTGGCGTGAGCGTACCGTTTATGGTTATCTGCTTGGTGTTGGGGAGGTAGACATCGTTGTTCTGGGCTATGACGGCGCTGCCACTCATTGTGAAGGCACCACCGTTACTGCCATAATAAACCCCTCCGGCGGCGGAAGTTGCCGTGTTGCCGCTCATGGTTCCGCCGCTCATGGTGAAGGTGCCGGTGCTGCCGAAATAGACCCCGCC
>JAITOJ010000060.1 GCA_031290005.1 Treponema sp.
CTCCCCATCCTCAAGAGCGAATACGCCGCCAAACGGATTGTCCGGGCGGTGCTCAGGAACCGGAAGCGCCTGATCATGCCCCGCTTTGTCTATTCCGTGAATCTGCTCCGCCTCTTCCCCGTGGGCTTCATGGACGCCATGGCCAATTTTTTTGGAATCAACCACAGTATGGATGAATTTACCGGACGATGAAGAAGTGCTAATCAATCATGGTTGACAGCAAATTATCGCCAATCGCCCCATTCTTTGCAATCAGTTCCGCCAAGGTGGGGTGTTTTTCCAGCAATTCCGCTACTTTCTCTAAATGTTCCAGCGACGCGTTGCTTTTTATCATGTTTTGCGCCTGTTGTTCCGCGGCGTTCCGCATGGCGGCGTTCACCTGGGCGCGGTAATTGTTGTAGGTTTCTTTCGCCAGGGCATACAGCTCCATATCCGGCATTTTTGCCTCGATTATGGCGACCGACTCCAGGGTGATGTCTGAAAAAGAGGCGTCTCCGTTGATTTGGGCGCGGATTACGTCAGCATCCACCGCGATATGGATGGATTGCAGGGGACTGTCCGGCTGCCGGGAAAGCACAAACTTCACCGCGGCCTGGGCAATGCCCGCGGTTTTCCGCATAAGCGCCGTGTCCAGTTCCTCCTGGGCGCGGATGCCCGTCTTCTCCAGCAGCGGAATCAGCGCGTCAGGTTTAATCTTGACCGTGGAAGCGACCGTAAAAGAATAGGAAAAGTCGGGCTTGTTTTCCAGTTGGGCGCTGTACGTATCAGCGGAGGGCAGCGCACCGGAAATCGTGTCGGTTCCCGAATATGGCCGCTCTGAAAAAAACGACAGTTTCGCGTTGCCGGGAATCAGTCGTTCCCAACGCCAGTCGAACTGCCCGGCCTGAAACACCTGGGGAATCAGCCCGCTGGTTTTGGTATCCAGCACGCCGTACCAGCCATGAGGAAGCGCAAGCTGCACCCAGCCCGCAAAAAACGCCGCAGAGGCCGCGGCAATCACCAGCAAACAGAAGAACACGAATTTTTTCATACGCCTTTCCGCCTTGACATTGATTATTTCCGATTCTTAGTATACCTTAAAACCATGGGGGCACGCAAGAAACATGGCTGAGGAACCGCACAAAAAAAGCGCCGTCTTGCCGCTGCTCTTCCGGGCTGCCAATCGGGCGGTGGTGTTTGGGGCAGCTTGGGTTCTGGATATGCTCCTGTTTTTTTTGCTGGCCCAATTCCGCCGGTTCCTGGACGCGGATATGCTCAGCCTTGCCCGCGCCCTCTCGTTTGTTTCCATCGCCTTGTTAGCGGCCCTCTGGTTCCATCTGGTTTTGATTATTCTCTGTACCATTCTGACAAAGAATCTGAAATGTCTGGCTTGCCTGGGTATTTTTGCCGCCGCTCTGGTTATCGCCTTGGCGGCCCTGGGCGTCTCGTTTTCAATCAGCTATGTGTCCGCGGGATTTTGACGCAGCGAATCCAGAAACCACGCCGTGGGTTTCCAGGCTTCCTCTCCATAGCCGCCGGCAATAACCCAGGCCGAAGGAATGCGGCGTTTCTGTAAAAACGCGAAAATCAGGCGGTCCCGCTCCACACACTGTTCCAGGGCCAGGGCCAGGGGCGCGCTGGAAGCAAGGCCGTCCTTTTCGTACACGTCCGCCCCGTCCACCACCAAGGCGATGTCCGGCTTCCGTTCCCCAGATAATTGCTCCAGCTTTGCCAGCCCGTCAGCGAGCAGGGCAGTATACCGCGTTTCGTCCCCCGGGCTAATGGGGATGTCGATGTCCGACGGGACAAGGGGCGCGCGGCCCGGCTGTGCTTGTGCCAGGGATTCCGCGTCCAGGGGCCATCCTGTTGCCATGTGGGCGGACAAGGTGATGATTTCAGGGTTTTTGCCCCGAAACGTTTCCCTTCGCTCGCGGGAAAAGGCGGCCAGCTCCGCGCTGCCGTCCCCCTTGTGGGCGTCCACGTCGATAATCCAGATGAGGGACGCGCACTGTTCGCTCTGCAATTTCCGGGCGGCGATGAGCAGGTCGTTCAAAAGGCAAAACCCCGAAGGCCCGTCGTACCGGGCGTGATGATTTCCTCCGTCAAGGTAATAACAGAAATGACGGAGCTGCCCCGCGCTGTCCGCCAGGGCGAGGCGGGCGGCTATATAGGCGCCGGATACGCGCAAAAGCGTATTTTCAAAGAGCGCCGCCAGGGGTTTTAGCGCCTTTTCCGGCTCATAACGGTGGTAACTCCCGTCGGGATTGATAAGCTCGTACGCGGCGAGCAGTTCCTGTTCCGGCCTGTCCCCATAGAGCCGGGCGATATATGCCGGGGAATGTACCCGTTCCAAATCGGTCCGGGTGATAGCGGGGGAGGGGAGGGCCAGGAGCGCGGCGGCGGAGTCAAAGGTGTGAACGGGCACGTCCGCGCCCTCGCGTCGCAGATACGCCGCGATTTTATCCTGCCGTGAGGGAGAAACGGGAACCATAATGCCGTAGTCGCGTAAATCGCATATCAGGGCGGGGTCATATAAAATCATCTTGTTATCTGTTGTATGCTATTCCAACAATACTGTCAACGCCGGGAAGCCCGCAAACGGCCATCCATGCTTGAGTTTCCCATTGTATTTTGTGCGCACAACTTTTTGCAGGTATCCCCTCGACAATGGGGGTATGTACGAAACTTTCGGAGACATCTCCGAGCCTTCTGGAGACATCTCCGAGGAAAGACGCATTGGAAGGGCACAAGATAGCTAAGATATTGTTCGCGGACGTCAGACCCCTGCCGGACACCGGCGCACCGATGACGCCTGGGAACGTCTAGCCGTATAGCGTAATTGCCGACATGTGTCGGTATTATTTACTTCCCCGCAGCAGCACCTCTAATGTGTATGGGTGGCGAAAAAGTAAAAAAAAGCCAACTCTCGGACTTGAACCGAGTACCTGCACATTGCTCGGCAGCGGCCAGACCGTCGCCGTCTATGCCACCAAAGCAGGCCTGACTAAGCTCCGGGCTTCGCTCCCCAACGGGAAATACGCCGATTGCGAAGTCCTCATCACTGCGGCCAAACAATTTTCCTTCCTTACCCAGTCCGTGCGCCTCCAGCCAGGCGAGTCCAAAACCATTGCCTTTTCCGTTTCACCCCCAGACGTGGATATCTCCTTCGTCACCCAGAACGACAGCTATTTCAATTATACCTGGTCCCTGGCAAGCAAAACCGTTACCGTTACCGACAAACAGGAAGGTACCGCTTCCTTGAATGGCGTCACTAATTACGGTACCAAAGCCGCCCTCAGCGTCATTTGTACCTGGGATTATACCTTCTCCATCGGGAAATCCGCCATCGTCGCCGAACCCCGCCCTGACCCTTCCGTGCCAGATAAGTTCATTATCCCCTACACCGTGAATCCCCCAAACGCCGATATCGCCGTAACCCTCACCAACGACGCCATCGTAAGTTACGTGGTCGATAAAACAAACAAGCGTATCACCCTCACCCCCAAAGCCGAAGGTACCGGCAATGTCCTGGTCGCCGCAAAAAACCCCGGCGACGGGGGCAAGGAATTCGACTCAAAAACCTGCGCCCTCAGCCTCAAATACGACGCCGTCACGCTCCGCCCGGTTATCGAATCAGACGGCAATTTCTCAAGATACGACGACGCGGTCAATACCCTGACCATAGGCGACGGTGAGACCGTGCGCGTATCTTTCTCCGTCGCCGAGCCAAACGTGAATTATCAGATAGAATCCGTCACAATGGAACAGGGTACCAGTTCACCGCTCAATTTTATCCTGACAATTCCGCCTACCGGATTACATTCTCGCCAGATGTTGTAAACAAAGATGCTGTGATAAGAAACGACAGCTATTTAACCTACGGGGTCCAGACAATTGATATTAGTTCCTGGTCGTATTACAACGGGACGCAGGAAAAGTTCTATTACGCCCCTTTCAGTACCGGCCTCTATCTTATCAGGGTTGAAGACCCCGATCATAACGGGATGTTTATTACCAACAGACTCAACGGCCAAAATGAGACAACCTCGCACATAGTACAGCCGAACGGTGAGGATGGAAATTATGAAACCGTAGAAACGGTCTCATATTCTCCGGTCAAGAATTATGCACTCGGCAGGCCGGGAGCGCAGGAGATAATACAGCCGGATCGCCGCTTCAATGACAGCGATTATAAGGCAAACACAAATTGGTATATCCCGGCACACACCTATGTCAAAGATTACTATACAGAATCTTTGTCTGGATATTCGGCTACAAGAACCCGGGTAACCGGGACGGTAACTCTGACCGCACACGAATTGAATCCGGTCACCTATGTTAATTCCATTGATACCAGCGTCCAAAGTTCCGATCCCTGCGGAATCCTCAAAATAACCCTGCTCCGTAACGGCCTCAGGGAAATCTATCAAGTGTTCCTGTATGCCGAAACCAGAACTTGTTCCAAAAACCAGCAATAACAAACAGGGGGCCCGAAAGCCCCTTGTTTCACTCTTCAGATCTTCCCCTATTCATAAAAAAACCAGCTCCCCGGTTCAATCTGTTCCCTCAAACTCCTCAGCTTGACAATGCCCGGCGGGTAATCTTCATGCAGCAGCGTGTATACCGGTGAATAGCGCAAATTATTCTCTTTGCACCACGTACTCATCCCGCCCCCGGTATATTCCCTCAGTTTTTGCATCCCCAGCGTTTCTTTCCATTCCCACCTTTCCCGTTCCGTCGAAGCATACCGTACGTCCGGTAATTCTTCCGGCTCACAGTAAAACCACCCGCTCGGCCCTATTTCTTCCCGCACACGGTAAATCCACGCGCACGGCATCTTGTTTATCCCCGCCGCCACTCGGTGCATGTAGATAAGCGGCAAACCCTGCCGTTCGCACCACGCCGCA
>JAITOJ010000061.1 GCA_031290005.1 Treponema sp.
GGAAAGCTCGTCAAACAACTCGTCCAGCCAGGCATCCTCGAATTGTTCCGCCTTTTTGTCCCCCGTGGGAGACTCCCCCACGTCCCCCAGATAGGCGTAGGCGGGAATGGCCCCGATGGAATTGGCAAAGTCCGTCACGATTTTTACGGGGACGCATTCGGTTTCATCGGGCTGAATAAAGACCCGGGGCAGGAACAGGGACTTGAGCAGCCCCAGCAGGTCATACGCATAATGGGGATTTGCCGGGTCCGCAAGCAGGGCGGCGGTTTTTGCGGGGGGTTCCACGGCAAAGCAGGTTTTTACCCCCTCCGCCAGGGCCGCGCCTTTGCCGTATTTCAGAATCAGCTTGTCCGCAATAGCCGCGGTCAGATGCCGCTCGGTGATTTCTCCGCCCTCCGCCGCCTTTGACTGGCCGGCTACGTCCTGCTGAAAGTCCACGGGTTCCAGTCCCGCCGGCACCAGCAGTTCGTTGGCCCTGGCGGTCATGGCCTGGGTGCGGAGCCGCCGCTGGGCCTGGATGGGCTTCAGAAACTCCCGCACCGCACCGATTTTTGGCCTGGGTATGCCCTGGACGGTCATATAGGCGATGCCTTCCGAGTCGGGATTGTTGATTTTGCGGTTCCCAAAGGGGCCGGGCTTGCCGTCCGCGCTGGTCTTAAAACTGACCCGCGCCTCAAAGCCCGAACAGCCGCCGATGCCCAGCAGCGCGCAGGCGGCAATCATCTCTTCCGAGGCGGCAATCGAGTCGTGGTCAACCGACCCCGCGGCTTCCAGCCCCGCTTGCCGCGCCCGGAGCGCCGCCTGGCTGGGCGTGTAGGGACTGAAGCTGTATATCGTGTGGATGTGGTTGTTGACTTCCCCGGTTTTGGGAAAACCTTCGGCTTCGCCCGCAAGCCGGGCCAGAGCTGCCAGCCGTTCCTCCGGGGAGGCGCGGGAGTTGTCAATAATCGCAGGATAATCGGGTTTACTATTCATTTGATTACTACAGTGTATAGCGGATTGCGGGGAGTTTTTCAAGGGGCGCGGTGGAATTTCACGCCCACCCCTTGACACTTTTTTCACTGGTTGCTATACTCGCCCCCATGTTATTGAATGGTGCGAATAGATGGAATCAATCGTTTAATCTTCACACGGAGGCATTCTTCCCTCAAATCCCTCACGCTGAGACAGTCGCCCTTCAACGTTGCCATCCATGGCAGGTAGAAAGGCAACCCCCCAATCTCTATTCTCTACACTCTATTCATCTAGAATTACCCCCCCCCCCAGATTCTTACAGTATAACGATTTAATAATCCTTGCGTCAACACTGGTATGCTCCTCATCTCTATACGCATATAAAATGTCTATCTCTTTTCCTTTGATAAGGACGAAAATCTTTGGTAATAATTTTGGTTTCAACCCCATTAACAGGGGAGAAATAATATTTTTTTTGGAGGAATTTATGAAAAAGTTCACAAAACTTTGGGTGTTCGCGCTGGTTTTCTGCGCAAGCACGATGGCCTTTGCTGGCGGCAAGCAGGATGCCGGCGGTGTGGTCAGGCTCAAGCTGGGCAACGTGACCAGCGACTCGGCGGTGTTCGCCGGCGAGGAATTCAAGCGCATCGTGGAGACGGAGTCCAAGGGCACACTCTTGATCGACCATTTCCCGAAAAACCAGCTCGGCAACGATCTGCCCATGGTTGAAGGCACCATCGTAGGGGACATCGACATTGCCGTTAGTTCCACAAGCTCCATTTCCGAGCTCTATCGGGACCTGTACATTTTCGACGCGCCCTTCCTGTTTCTGGACCCCCAGGATGCGTACAAACGCCTTGACAGCGCGGCGGGCAAAAAAATCCTGGACGGCATGGCGGCAATCGGCCTTAAAGGTCTTGCGCTCTGGGAAAACGGTTTCAGAAACTATACCAACAACAAGGTTGCCGTCAGGCTGCCCGCGGATGTCAGGGGCATGAAAGTCCGCACCATGAACAACGACATACACCTTGCCGCATGGAAGGCTTTCGGTGCAAATCCGACGCCCATGGCTTTTAACGAACTGTTTACCGCCTTGCAGCAGGGAACCGTGGATGCCGAAGAAAACCCCCTGGGAATAATCGATTCCAACAATTTCCAGTCGGTTCAGAAGTACGTGTCCCTCACCCAGCATGTATACACCCCTTACATCGTGGTAATGAACCTGAAAAAATATAATTCCCTCAATGACGTGCAGAGAGCGGCTCTGGACAAAGCCACGGCAGCGGCGCTCAAATTTCAGCGCGATAAATCGCAGGAACTCGAAGGGGAGACCCTCAAGAAATTTGCCGGCGAGGGTGTGAACGTCATCAATTTGACGTCAGCGGAAAAGGCCGCGTGGCAAAAAATCATCACCGACAACAAGATTTTCGACATGGTCCGCGACAAGATGGATCATCCCGAATTGGTAGACGAGATGTTGAAGTAGTGGTTAATGGTTAGATGGATAGTAGATAACGGATAGTGATTAGCAAACCAATCGCTATCCGCTCTATTTACAAAGGAGGCCTCATTGAAAATTCTGAAATGGCTGGATGATAATTTCGAGCAAACTGTCAGCATAGCCCTCATGTCTCTTATGACGGTGATTATGTTTATCCAGGTGATTATGCGTTACGTGTTTTCAAACTCCCTTTCCTGGAGCGAAGAACTTGCGCGTTATATGTTTATCTGGCTTGTCTATTTTGGCATCAGTTACGGTGCGAAAATCCGCAAGCATATCAAAATTGAGGCCTTTTTAGGGGTGTTTCCCAAAAAAGCGCGGCCTTACATTGAAGTTTTAGGGGACGTTCTTTTTTTCTTGTTCGCTATCTTTATTATTTACACCTCTTTCCAGTGGGTGCAGCGGCAAATAATGCTTAAACAGAGAAGTCCCGCGCTCCATATCCCCATGTGGATAGTCTATGCCGCGCCGTTTGTCGGCTTTATGCTGTGCGCTTTCAGGCAGGTGCAGGCGATTATCTTCAGGGTCAAGACCCTCAGAGTCAAGGCGCTCAAAACAGGAGGAGAAAATGGTTAGCGGGGCATTATTTATAAGCCTTTTGGTGTTTTTATGCCTGAATGTGCCGGTGGGTATCGCAATCGGCATGTCCGCCGTTACGGCCATCCTCGTGGGCGGACGCCTTTCACTGGGCTTTGTCTCGCAGGCTTTGGTAAACGGCGTTGACTCGTTCCCGATAATGGCGATACCGCTTTTTATTCTCGCCGGCGAGTTAATGGGACAGGGGGGCGTTTCTAAACGCATCCTCAATGTCTGCAATGTCTTTTTTGGCCGCGTCACCGGCGGACTTGCCATCGTGACGGTTGCGGTCTGCATGTTCTTCGCGGCTGTTTCAGGCTCCGGGCCGGCCACTGTTGCGGCGGTCGGTTCCATGGTCGTACCAACGATGCTGCAAAAAGGCTACAGCAAGAGCTTTACCCTCGCGCTGATTGCCTGCGCGGGGAGCATAGGCGTCATCATACCGCCGAGCATCCCCATGGTCATCTACGGGGTATCTACCGGAAGCTCCATCAGCACCCTGTTCCTTGCGGGCTTCCTTCCCGGCATCATGATAGGCCTGGCGCTGATGATTTTCTGTTATTTCTATTGTAAAAAACAGGGCTGGAAAGGCGACCAGGAAGCATTTACCTGGAGACGCGCCGGAAAGGCCCTCTGGGACGGCAAGTGGGCGCTCATCAACCCGGTAATCATTCTGGGCGGCATCTACGG
>JAITOJ010000071.1 GCA_031290005.1 Treponema sp.
GAAAAGGCCGTGGACTTTGACGACGCCGGGTCGGTAACGATTCTGGCGGTGACCACCATGCCCGGCGACGACGTGACCCACCCGGTTCCAGACAACACGGGCTACATCACCGAGGGGCAGTTCTACCTGAAGGGCGGGCGCATTGAGCCATTCGGCAGCCTGTCCCGGCTCAAGCAGAACGTGAACGGCAAGACTCGGAACGACCACCGCGCCCTGATGGACGGCATGATCCGGCTGTACGCGGCCTACAAGGACACCCTGGAAAAGAAATCCATGGGGTTCATGATGTCCGAATGGGACGACAAACTTCTGAAATACGGCGAACTGTTTGAAAAAGAGATGATGGACTTGTCGGTCAATATTCCCCTGGAAGGGGCGCTGGATAAGGGCTGGAGTATTCTGGCCTCCTGTTTCAAGAGCGAGGAAACGGGCCTCAAGTCCGAACTCATCGCGGAATACTGGCCCGGTGAAAAATAAGGGGTAGACGGTGGCGACCATCAAGCTGACAAAAAACGAGTTGAAGGCTCAGAAAGACGCGCTCAAGATGTATCGGCGCTATCTTCCGACTTTGACTCTCAAGAAACAGCAGCTTCAAACCGAAATCCGCACCATCGACATCCGCGCCAGGGAAGTGCGGGAACGCCGGAAAGCCCTGGAACGGGAATTCAACGCCTGGATTGCGGTGTTCGGCGAGGCGGAAGTGTTTAAGCCGGAGACGGTGCGGGTGCGCAATATCCGCAAAAGCATGGGAAACATCGCCGGCGTGGCGATCCCCGTGTATCAGGGCGCGGATTTTAGCCGGGGCGACTACGACCTGTATGCAACCCCCCTGTGGATTGATCTGGCGGCGGATAAAATGGAAGAAACCCTGGCGCTGGACTTGGAAGCAGACGTGTTGGACGAGCAGGTGAGGCTGCTGGCCAAAGAATTGCGGACCACCACCCAGCGGGTGAATCTGTTTGAAAAGGTGAAAATCCCGGACACCAGGTCTAATATACGGAAGATTTCGGTGTATCTGGGTGACCAGCAGGTGGCCGCGGTGGTGCGCGGCAAGATTTCCAAGAAAAATCTTGAAATCGTCGCGCGAAAAAAAGAAGCGGAGTTGAGCGGGGAGGCGGTGGAATGATTGTACCCATGAAAAAAGTGTCTCTCATTGTTCTTGACTCGGAACGCCGGGAAGCCGCGGCAAAACTGCGCGGCCTGGGGGTGGTGCATCTGGAAGCCTTGCAGGGTTCCGGAGCGGAACTTTCCGCGGCAAGAGAAAAAAGTGAAAAAACAAGCCGGGCGGGGATGCTTTTGTCCGAATATAAGGCGGAAAAAAATCAGGCTTCCGGCGCGTCTTTGAGCGGCGCGGATTTGCTGGCAAAGGCGGAGAACCTGATTACGCTTGCGGAGCGCAAGAAGACCTGCTTTGACCAGATTACGGCCAATCAGGTGGAACTGGAACGGTTCTCCAAATGGGGCGCGGTGAATCCCGATGACTTTGACTGGCTTGCGGAAAAGGGCGTGTTCCTGTCGCTCTATGAAATCCCGGTGGATAAATACTACGATTTGCCGGAAAGCATACAGACTATTCACATCGGCTCTGATAAATCCCAATGCCGGTTCCTGCTTTTGAGCCAGGCTGACCGGAACCGCCCGGCGGATATGCCCCCGGAAGCCTATGCCGTACCCCTGCCGCGCACGGGAACCCTGACGCTGGAGGCGGAAACTGCGGCCTTGAAAGCGGAAATCGCAAAAATCGAAGCGAAACTGCGGGAGTCCGCAAGCCTGCGTCCCCAAATCGCGGCGTATAACAAGTCGCTTCAAAAAGACGTGGAGTTTGAGACCGTGTGTTCAGGCATGAACCGGGCCGACGACGCCCTGTGCTGGTTCACGGGCTATGTGCCTTCCGAAGACGCGGCAAAAGTCGATGAGGCGGCGCAGAGCGAACACTGGGGCGCGGTATTTTCCGACCCGGAAGAGGAAGACCCGGTGCCCACCAAGCTCAAGAATAACCGGCTGGCAAGCCTTATCTATCCCCTGACGGATTTTCTGGAAACCGTGCCGGGGTACCATGAATACGATATTTCGGGCTGGTTTTTGCTTTTCTTTTGCATCTTCTTTGGCATGATTTTTGGAGACGCGGGATACGGGGCGCTCCTGGCAGTGATCGCTGCATCTGGTATAGGCATTTCCGGCCGGAAGGGTCAGAAGGCTCCGGCGGCGCTTAAAATGCTTTTGCTCCTCAGTATTTCCAACATTGCCTGGGGCGTAATTACCTGCACTTGGTTTGGGGTCAGTCCGGATGTGCTTCCCGCTTTCCTCAAGGGGATTTCCATACCGGCTATTTCCAACGCCACCGCCGCCCTTTCCGCCAAAGACGATTCTTTGGTAAAACAAAACTTGCAAATCCTTTGTTTTTCCCTTGCCTTGTTGCAGCTTTCGGTTGCCCACATAAAAGGCATTATCAAGTATTCCAAAGCAAAATCCCTGAAACTGCTTTCAGAGCTGGGCTCCCTGGCTATGCTGGCGGGGATGTACAATGTGGTGTTATTTCTGGTGGTGAGCAATTCTTACCGCCGCTTTCCCCTGCTTTCCCAGTCCCTCTACTTCATTGCCCTTGGGTTTATCCTCAGCTTCGTCTTTGCCAACTACGAGGGGAATATCGGGGCGTCGATTCTTGAGAGCCTGAAAAACATCATTTCCGTGATTTTGGGGCTTACCAACGTATTTTCCGACATCATGTCCTATATCCGGTTATGGGCAGTGGGGCTTGCGGGAAGTTCCATCTCCGCCACGGTAAACACCATGGCCGGCCCGTTACTGGGAAACTTCCTTATCTTCTTTGGTATCTTGCTGCTGGTTTTTGGGCACGGCATAAATGTAGTGCTTAACGTATTATCCGTGCTGGTGCACGGCGTGCGTCTGAATACGCTGGAATTTTCCAGTCATCTGGGCGTGAGTTGGTCCGGTATCGCTTACAGGCCGTTCAGTGAAACGGTAAAAAAATAATAGGAGTTCAGTATGTTCAACTTTGGAGCATTGGGTGCGGGTTTGGTGATGGGTATTGCCGCTATTGGTTCGGCAATCGGGATCGGCATTGCCGGTCAGGCAGCTATCGGCGCGTGGAAACGGTGTTACTTAAACAACAAGCCCGCGCCCATGACGCTGGTAACCTTTGCGGGCGCGCCTTTGACACAAACCTTCTACGGGTTCATCCTCATGGGGGTCATGCGTAACTCGGCGGCGGATCCTTTCCTGCTGTTCGGGTTCGGCATCGCTTCGGGTCTTGCTATGGCATTCTCCGCCATTGCCCAGGGTCAGGCAGGGGCCGCCGCCGCCGATGCTCTGGGTGAAACCGGCAAAGGATTCGCCCAGTATATCTCCGTGGTAGGTATTTGTGAGACCGTCGCCCTGTTCGCGATGGTGCTCACCATGATTCAGTGCTAAAATCGTAAACAACCCCCCGAGTCTGTATCCGATAGGATCGCGTCCTCGGGGGAAGTTAAAAAAAAGATGCTATCCTGTCACTGTCTTACTGTCGCACCAAACAAGTAAATCTTTGTAAACTTGTGCTTTATCTGGCTCGTTGAGAATCTCGTGCCGCAGTCCGGGGTAGAGTTTGAGCGTCACATCTGTAATTCCCGCATCCTGTAGCCCCTGACAGGTTTCCCGCACTCCTTTCCCGAAAGCCCCAACAGGGTCGCCCTCGCCGGAAATCACCAGAACCGGCAGGTCAGCCTTGATGTTAGCGGCCCAGCACGGCTCGTTTATATCGATGAGCATTTTTGCCAGTTCCCGGTAACCGGATATAGTAAACGGAAAACCGCATAATTCATCGGACATATATTTTTTGATTTCCCCTTCATCAGTGTTAAGCCAGTCAAAACCAGTTTTGGAGTTTTTGTAGGCTTGATTGTTTGTGCCACTAACGAGTTTGGTATAAAAAGGACTTATGTGTTTCTCGCCTTTGAATCTGGCAATCACATTAGCCAGAAACAGCGCCAGGGCGCTGAGGGGGTTTTTGCCGCTGGTTCCCATAAAGATAGCGGCATCAATTTCCTTTGAATAGTTCATGCAGAAAAGCCGGGCGATGAACGACCCCATGCTGTGTCCCATGAGAACCACCTTAACGCCAGGGAAATTCTTTTTTGCGATGCCGCACAGAGTCCGCATATCGTTCATAACGTGCAGGCGGCCATCGGACTCGGCAAAATAACCCCGGTCTTCCAGTTTGACCACAGTCTTCCCGTGACCCAGATGGTCGTTGCCGTAGACCGCATAGCCGTTGGCAACCATAAACCGGGCAAAGTTATCGTACCGGTCGATGTATTCCGACATCCCGTGAGCGATGACCAGCAGAGCTTTTGGTGACGCCGTATCGTCATACCAGCGGGTATACACGATGACCGTGTTTTTTTCTGATGATACAAAAGTACCGTTTTCCTTCTTGACAGACATATAAACCTCCAATTACTATTTTATACACCGCAGATAGATTGTCAAGGTAAATGTATGTATTTTTATGCGGCACAGCCCTGCTTGACGAATATTTTTGAACGCGATAAAATTGCCAACACAACGAGCGGTGCCGTATCGAAGATACGCTAGTCACATAAGTCCAGTTGTAATCTCACAACTGGAGGTAGGTATGGAACCTACACAAAACAAAATGGCGACGGAACCGGTGGGAAAACTCCTGTTCACCATGTCGCTGCCCCTTATGCTGTCCATGATTTTGGAAGCCCTGTACAATGTGGTGGACAGTCTGTTCGTCGCACACGTGAGCGAAAACGCTTTGACCGCCGTATCGCTTGCCTTCCCCATTCAATTATTGGTGCTGTCGATTACCGTAGGAACCTGTGTCGGTGTGGGCGCGTGTCTGTCCCGGCATCTGGGGGCGGGAAACCAAAAAGGCGTTGACGGCGCGGCTATGAACGGCGTTTTCCTTAGCCTTCTAACCTACGGCGTTTTTCTGCTCTTCGGACTGTTTCTTACCAAAGCCTATTTCGCGTGGCAAACATCCGACACGGAAATCCAGAA
>JAITOJ010000082.1 GCA_031290005.1 Treponema sp.
CAGGCGGTCAGCAGGGCCAGGGAGTCCGCCCCGCCGGAGACCGCGGCCACCAGCGGCGCGTCTCCTGCCAGCAGGCTTTCAAAGGGAACGCCGCAGGAGGCAAAACCGGCAAGGACGCGATTTTCAAAGGATTCGGGAGTGTCAGGGTGCATTGATTATTGGATACAGCATACCCTCTTTTTTCCCAAACGTCAAACGGCATCGCAGGGAATTTCCAGTTCGATTTTTGCGGTAAACCGGAACGACCGCAATGCTCCGCTCCACCGGAGGGACGCCGAGGTCTTTCCGCTGGTACTGCCGTCCGGGTAAGAGGCGATATCCGCGCCCAGAGAAAGCGCGGGGATGAGTTCCCTGGGTATCACGCCGGAGGCAGATAGCCGGGGAGTAAGCGTAAACGTTCCCGTGTATCCGGTCTTCTTTTTCACCCACCCTGCTCCGAAATACTGCTTTGCTTCCGCGGACAGGGCAATTCTCAGGGCGGACAGTCTGAGGGTTCCGGCAATTTTGAGGGGAAAGGCAGTGCCGCTTCCCGCCGCGATTCCCGCGGAATCCCAAAACACATTTTCAAGTCCGCCTGTCATGGTGACGCTCCCCGCTTCCCCAGAGATTCCGCTGGAAATGCGCGCGGTATACAGTTCCGTACTGGTATCCCCGGATGTTATCAGACCAATGCTGAGCCGGAGGCCGCGCTGCCCAGTCAGCCGGAAGTGCGCCTGGGGATTGACTGTGAAGCGGAATCTATGGACAATCCGCGTGTTTTCGGGGGTATAAAAATCCTGGGGGGCATAAAAGAAACGCCCGCGTAGGGCCCAAATTCCAGCGGAGAAACTTGGCTCCGCGCGGAACCAGGGAACAAAGCCTCCAAAAGGTGACTCCGCAAGCCCCACTGCGCCGTAGCCGGTCAGCCGGTTTTTTGCTATCCGGCTTGATAAAGCTGCCTCGAACAGCAGGGACGTATAAGTTCCTGAAGCAAACTGGGGGATACTGGTAAACCAGGTGGTTATCTCCGGGGAACTGAGGGGATACGAGTAGACGCTGCCGGTAAACCGGAGGGTGCCTTGGCCGAACACGGCTTGGTCGAAACCGGAAGGCAGCGCAGCGGGAACTGTTATGCTTCCTCCCCGGATACCGTCCCGGTTGGTATACAGGTCAACTTCAGCGTTATGAAACGAGGGCAGGCGGAAATATGCGGCCAGGGCATCAGGATGACTGCCCGGCGTCCCTGGAAGATCGCTTCTCCGCCCTATGGACGGCAGGGAAGGCTGGCTTGTCCCCGAGGAATAAGAAGAGGTGAGGGGATAGGCGAGCCGGGACAGGGCGCTGCTTTTTCTCAATGCCCCGGCATAGACCGCGCCGGAAAAACCGGCATTCAATTTTAACGCCAGTTCATAATCCGCTTCAAAATTTTCGTCCGGCGGATTGGCGGAATCAAACAGAAAAGCCCCGGCTGCGAACAATCCGAAAAGCGGATAGTTAATCCGCAGGGTGTCCGTGTTCCTGATAGTTTCCGCCCCGGAGAGCCAGGCCCCAAAGCACAGGATAATAAAAAAGGATAGTATTTTCATACTATCCTTTATCGCTTTGAATTATACGATTTCGGTCATTTTTTGCCCGAATTTATCACAAAAGTTTGCAAATTTTCAAAATTTTTTATGCGACGGAGTTCCGTCTGCCAATATTCAGCCTCTTTTTTTGTCTCATAGGGGCCGACCCGCACTCGGTAATAAATCGTGCCGTCCTGACCGGCATGGGTAAATACCTCGCCGGGCAGTTTCTGTGCTTCCAGCGCGCTCCGGACAGTATCGGCATTCCTCTTGGCGGAATAGGATGCCGCCTGCACCCAGTATTGATTCGGCGCTGCCGGTTCCGCCTTGACTGCCGCTGTTTTTACCGGGACGCTTGCCTTTGCGGGCGCGCTTGCCGGGGCAGCCGCTGGGGTTGCCGGTTTTGCTGTTGGTTTTACCGATGCTGCCGGCTCTGTTGGCTTTGCCGTTTCACTGGCCGGGCTGTTCACAGGCATCGTGTTCTGATTATTGATTTCTACCGGAACAGACAGGGCCCCGCTGCCGCTGAAAGTGGTCGTCCCGGTACCGATTACATGGGTGGTTCCGGAAATCACGGTCAGATTTTCCACCTGCTGGGGCAGCGCCGGGTGTTGTCCCGGATATTGATATCCCTGTCCGGTCTGTTCCCCGGAGACGATATACTGAGGCACGGCGGAAGTCTGGCTTGTCTGTGCCGAAACTGTCTGCGGTATTGTTACGGTGGCGGTCGCCGTATTGGGTGTATTCATCATTCCCTGGGGGGCCTGTATAGGCACATTCAGGGTTTGCAGCAAGGCCATGTACTGGGGATTCTGCACGGGTACCGGAATAATCGTTCCGTTCGGAGCGGTTATCGTGGCAGTTTGCGGGGGAGCGGCATTCTCTGTCAGCGGGATGGCCGGAATTTGACCCCCCGGGGACTGGGCATTCGCGCCCTGAAGATGCAAAACCGGGTCTGTCGCTCCGAAAGAATTCGGCATGAGCGCTGACAGGGAAGATTCCGAAGCCGCCGGGCGGTTAAACCAGGAATTTTCTTCTGTCCCGGCAGAGGCCATTTCTGTTTTCCCTTTGCTGGACGGCGAGTACAAGATAAACGCCGCGCCGATAACCACCAGTAAAAAAACGCCTACCGCGGCGATAATCCACAATGATTGTTTTTGTTCCATTTCCCATATCCTTTATCTTCGCAGTACCGGAGAAACCGGTCTATTTTTTTCTCCAGACTGCCGAGATTTCCGATGTTTCTTACTCTGTATATATCGGCATTTTTTGCGCAATATTGAGTATAGATATGTGATTGGGAACGAAACCGGGCAAAAATTTCAGCGGATTTAAGATGATTCCGCCTTTTTACGCGGAAAAACCGCCACACCCAGGGCGCGTCGATGTACAAAACCACCTGACAGCGGGCCAAAACCGGTATTTTATACAAGAGCGTCGCGTTAAGCGCCATCGGACAATCTGTGTGGGAAGTGATAAATTCCTCAAACAACCGGTTCACTTCGGGATGGACGATTGTTTCCTGTTTTTTCAGAGCTTCCGGGTCGGCAAAAAGGATTTTCCCCAATGCCTTGCGATCAATGGTTCCATCGGCATTACGCAGGCGCACCCCCTGTCCGGCGGCAATGGGCAAAAAAGAGTCCAGGATTTGAGACTGCTTTTCTTCGATAATGCGGTGCGTCAGAGAATCGGCGTCCAGGCTCACAAAACCTTTTTGTTCCAGAATTGCGCAGGCCGCGTTTTTTCCTGCCGCGATTGGGCCGGTTACGCCGATAATACAATTTTGCATTATGGCACAGTATACCACACCTTCCCCCAAACCGTCAAACGAAAGAAGGCGAAGCCGTAACCGGCCTCGCCTTCTCACTGTTTTTACAAACCCTCGAACAATGCGCCGCTTTCAGGCAGGGAACAAAGCCCGCAAACGGCGCTCCATTCCTCTATTCGTCTACCCCTATTTATCCACCCAGTAGGTTACCAGATTGAATGTCTGCCCGTTAGCGGTGGCGGGGTACATCAGCAGGCCCCACCTAAAGCTCAGGGCCGTGCTGTTCTTTGCCGGCGGGATGTCCGGCACCTCCCCCTCGATAAAGACACCCTTCTCTACGCTGGTACTAAACTCGTAGCCGTAACCGAACTTCTCGCTTGCCCCGACGGTGGCTCCCGCGACTTTCATCTCGGCCTC
>JAITOJ010000110.1 GCA_031290005.1 Treponema sp.
CGCCTTGAACACGTTGTCGTAGCAGATATTGAGGAGATCGTCGCTGTCGCTAAATTGCACTGCCATATACACCGCCTTTGTACTTGGCTAATCGTAGCACACTTTTGCTATTTGCGCAAGGGTTTGGTAAAAAGGTGTGAGGGCGAGGTCGGTTGCGGCTTCGCCTTCTTTTTTGGGGGGGAAGAGCTTGCCGTTTGTGGCGGTCGGCGGCGAATACAAGTTCTTCGGTCGCTTTGTAACCCACGCCAAACACGGGGAGCAGTTCGACATTGCCAAATACGAATTGCTGCCCCCCGACAACGAACAAAAGATTATTACGTTCATCGGCGGCGGCTTGATTTTCGGCGTTGGGCCCGTTACCGCCAAAAAAATCGTTAAAAAATTCGGGCGGGAAACCTTGAACATTTTGGCGACCAACCCCGAAAAACTGGCGACCGTCCGTGGCATTTCGCCAAATAAGGCACGGGCAATCGTTCAATCTGTGGGGTCATAAATCACATTTCGCTTGTTCTGAAATTTCTTCGCTAATTTGTATTACTGATATTGACCATTGTTTAAAATCATCTATATATCTTTAGACCAAACAAGAACATCAGTGTCAACAATCAAAATTGTCTGCCTTTCCGCATTTTGGTGGTAGTGTCTGGGTGAAAGAAAAATATTCTTTATATTGCCGTCTCTTGCTTGCTCCCCCGGTTGGATTTGAACCAACGACCCAAGGATTAACAGTCCTTTGCTCTGCCAGCTGAGCTACAGGGGAAAGTATAAAAATCTTAGCAAAAACAAAAAACAATGTCAAGCATTTTGCCCGCAAATTTCCCTATTTTATCCCCACCGTTCCCTGATGTAGTTTTTTATGGTGAAATGCGTGATTTCCCGGCGGTCGAACGCCTCCTGAATCAGACCGTCGATGTCCAGTTTGTCGTATATCGCCTGCATTTCCATTACGTCCGTCCGTAACGCCGGATGTTTGGGGGAAAAAATCACGCAGCAATCCTCATAGGGCAGGATGGACGTATCGTAGGCGCCGATGGCTTTGGCGGTCTCGATAATCTCTTCCTTGTCCATGCCGATGAGAGGGCGGTATATAGGGCAGCGGCTGGCTGTTTCGGTCACCCGGAGGTTTTCGTTGGTCTGGCTGGCCACCTGGCCCAGACTTTCGCCGGTAATCAGGCATTGCGCGCCGGTGCGCCCGGCCAGGAGGTTCGCCGCTTTTACCATACAGACGCGGAGAAGCAAGGTCGTAAAGGCGCCGGGGGCGCGTTCCTTGATGCGCAACTGCACGTCTGTAAAAGGGATGGTATTCAGATGGGTATCCAGACCGTAGAGCGCGAGGACCTGAGCCAGGTCTTCCACCTTCTTCTTCGCACCTTCCGACGTGTAGGGCGCGGCGTGGAAGTATACGCTGTCCAGCCTCATACCCCGGCGGAGCATCCGGTAGCCCGCCACCGGGGAGTCGATGCCCCCGGACAAGAGCAGCAGGCCCTTGCCGGAGGAACCCACGGGAAGGCCCCGGCAGCTTTTGCGGGCATTGGTGAACACAAAGCATTGTTCCCGGATTTCGACATTGATTACCGCATCCGGGCCGTGCACGTCCACAGTGAGGATGCCCTCCTCCACAATACGGGACGGCGCCTCCACGCAGATCTGGTAAGAATTCAGGGGGAAGGATTTGTCCGCACGGCGGGCTTCGATTTTGAAAGATTTTGCTCCGGCTGTCCGGGCATCCAGGGCTTGCCGGTACACGGTTTCGCGGATGGCTTCAATATGCTTGCCGCAGATAACCGAGCGTGCCCAGCCGGTGATACCGATAAGGTGGGCAAGGACGCATTCAATTACCCCGGCTGCTTGCTCCGGCCCTTCGATGTATAGCCGGCCTGCCCGGAGCCGCACAGAGACAGCAGGAACGCCGGACAGGCCGAACCGGGCGTTTTCCACCAGACGGCGCTCAAAGTCCCTGCGGTTCAGTCCCTTGAGAGTAAGTTCCCCCAGTTTTGCCAGATAGGTAATCGCGGGCACGGCCTATTCCGCCATAGTGAGAACCGGTATAACCGGCTCGGTCAGTTCGATGGAGGCTGGAAAGTCGGCAGGCTTCAGCAGCAGGGTCTCTCCGTCCATCTGGGCAAGAATGGGGTTATCCCCCTGGAAAGTCACCTTTGCGGCAGTAAACAGGGTGCTTTCGGGTTTATGCACATGCGCGCCGGTGTAAAACAGTTCTTTCAAAGCGATTTTCCGCAGCAGGGGCATCTGTTTCACCGCGCAGACATTCCGCTCATCAGGCAAAATCCATTTATGAGACCCGTATGTGCGTTTTCCTGTGACGCCCATTGCCAGAAGGAGCGTCTTTTCCCGGATACTTTTGACCAGCGCGCCTTTTTCATCAAAAGCATTCACGTCGAGTTCCCCCACCCGGTATATGCGGTCATAAAACAGGGCGGCGATGTCGACCCACAATTTGTAGGAATCCCCGGGCATATAACGCTTCATTTTATTGGTCATGCCGGTCACAAAGGCATCCAGTCCCACGGAGAGGATATTAAAAGCCAGGACCGGGGTTTTGCCGGGGGCGGCTGTTTTGAGCTGCAATGCCCGGCTGAACGCCACGGGGCCGGGAAATATCAGGCGGTCAAGAGCGACGTCCAGGCTCCAGCCGTCCGCTCCGTCGTTTCCGGTTCCCAGAGGCAGCCGCAGGACAGCAAACCGGGACTTGAGAGCTTGGGGCAGACGGTATAACCCGGTCAGGACTTCCAGATTGGTACCGTCACCTCCGGCGGCGATGATGAGATGAAAGGGCGCTGTCTCTTCTTCCGCCTCGGCGATTACCGACCCGACGATTTTTTCAGCATGACCGGGCCCGGTGGTGGGAATAAGCCCCTTTCCGCCCAACTCATCCCCGCGCAGCAGCGCTGTCCGTGAAGGGGACGCGGGATATGAGCGAAGCGGATTGCGGTCAGCTTTGTTCCGGTACTCTTCCAGCAATTTCCTGATTTCTTTCCACCGGGAAGGACCCACAAACCTTCCCGCCGTCGGGTTAGCGATGATAGTCCAACACAGGGGACGGTCATCCGCAAAGGGAATGCGGGCACAGAGGATCTCCAAGACGTCGGCGAATATGTTCAGGCGTTCAGAAATAGCAGTTTGCTTCATACGGGGAATTATACCATTTTTCTCCATCATGCGCAATTATAAAAGCCCGCAACGAGAGCGAACGGCGCTTCGACAGGCTCAGCAACCGGCGGCGCCTGAGCTTGTCGAAGGCCACGCGGAGGCGCGGAGACGCCGGGGGGGGGTGAAGGGGCTTCCGCCGGTGGGCAGTAGGAGCTTCTTACCTGGGGCGGAAGGAGCTTCCGCCCGGGGACAGAAGAGGCTTCTTGCCTGGGGCGGAAGGGGCTTCCGCTCGGGGGCAGAAGAGGCTTCCGCCGTAGGGAGTAAGGGGCTTCCGCCCGGGGGCAGAAGAGGCTTCCGCCGTAGGGCAGAAGGGGCTTCCGCCGAAGGGAGTAAGGGGCTTATATCTATTTGTCTTCCCCTATCTCCCGTACTGTGCCTTTATGGCCGCAATCTCGTCACGGATGACCGCGGCCTGCTCGTATTCCAGCCGGTCCGCGTAGTCGCTCATCTGCTTTTCCATGGCCTTTATCAGTTTCTTGCGGTCAGCGGGTGCGAACAGGTTGAGCCCCTGGCGCAG
>JAITOJ010000152.1 GCA_031290005.1 Treponema sp.
GTTGTGCGCTTTCCTGCCACGGAGGGCAGCTACGAAACGTGTTGCGAGTTTTGCGGAGCAAAACTCGGTAAGCAAACTTGCCATGGAGGGCAAGTTTGCGACCCGTCCGGGGGGGGGGGTAGATACTGTCTATTCACAGCATTCAATAACATGGGGGCGAGTATAGCAGCCAGTGAAAAAAGTGTCAAGGGGCGGGTTTGAAGTGCGAATTGCTGATATTTTGTTCCAGCCACTTGACCAAAGCGCAATAAAAGTATATGATTCTGTATGTCCACCTTGTTCGTGGTCGCCACGCCCATCGGCAACTTGGGAGATATAACCCTGCGGGCGCTGGAGACCCTGAAAGCCGTTGATGTCATCGCCTGCGAGGACACCCGGCATACCTTAGGGTTGCTGACCCACTTCGGGATTAAAAAACCCCTGGTGTCGTGCAGGGCGCAAAACGAGGCGGTGGCTGCGGAAAAGATTGTCCGGCATTTGGACAATGGTAAGACCATAGCCTACGCCAGCGACGCGGGAACGCCGGGAATCAGCGACCCTGGAGCCGTGCTGGTGGACGCCGTCCGGAAAGCGGGCCATACGGTGGTTCCCATTCCGGGAGCTTCGGCCTTTGCGGCGCTGGTGAGCGTTGCCGGACAGGGGGGCAAGACCGTCATTTTTGAAGGGTTCCTGTCCCCCCGGGCAGGCAGACGGGCGGCGCGCCTCAGGGAGCTGATGGCGACCGGAGCGGCGGCGGTGTTGTATGAGTCGCCCTTCAGAATTGTTAAACTTTTGGCCGCTATTGCCGATATTGATAGTAGCCGGAGAGTACTGGTCGGTCGTGAGCTTACCAAAGTGCACGAAGAAATTGTGGAGGGAACGGCGCAGGAACTGCGCGACGAGTTTGGCGCAAGGGAGAAAATCCTGGGAGAGTTTTCAGTCTTTGTGTCAGGAATAAAAAACGCTCAATTTACCGGAGAATCTGCCGATAATTGAGTAAGAGGCAGGTAGAACATGATTGAAAGACTTGGCGGGATTGACCCGCTTAACAACGTTCAGACTCCCCAGCGGGTTCGTTCAAGCAAACCGGTTTCTGCCGGGGATTCCATCAGCGTATCCGCCGAAGCGATCGCCAAGGCGGAGCGGTATTACCTTGATCAGGTTGCCGCCGAAACGCCGGATGTGCGCACTGCCCTCGTCGAGGAAGTAAGAGAAAAAATCAAGAATCCCTCATACCTCAATCAGGCCGTCTTCGACAACGTGGCTGACAAGCTGCTGGACATGTGGCTGTAACCGGGCAAGGGGCAAACTCAGGCAAATCCTGGTTTCCCCGCCCCGGCGGCGTATAAACAACTGTTCTTCCGAAAGCCCTAATCTATTCAAAAATAATCCGATAATCGTTAATCCCAGCCCAGCCCCTTCCGAATTATCAATCCGTTCCAGGGCGTCTTCCGCGTCGTAGTGATACGCCCGTATCAGTTTATCGTGCATCCGGCGGTATTCCTGGCTCAGCAGCCTGGCCTTGTTCCGCACCTCAATCCGCAGCGTTTTGTGCCACACAATCACCCGGAAGCGGATATACCGCCCCGCCGGTTCCTGCAATTCCAGATAGGGGGCGATATTGTCCATGGTGTCCGCCTTGAAGGTTTCCATTCCCTTCCGGTAATCCGCCGCATTGGTAATGCGCAACTGTTTTTCCTGAAAATACGCCCGCTTGATATTGGCTTTTTGCGCGTTCACCAGCAGCTCGCTCACGCAGTACGAAAGCCCGTCCGCCAAATCTTCCAGACCCAGAGAACGCAGAAAGGCAGCCGTCTCTTCATGGATGCGCCGCTCCGTCTGTGACGGCAGGGTGTAGGCGGTGATTTCGATGGGTGCGGGAAGTTTTGACTTTTTCATTCGTACACCGGATAGCAGTCATAACCGGCGGCTCTCAAGGCCGGCCCCACGGTTCCCCGGGCATTCTCCGCCACCGAGACAATGTAGTAGGTGACTCCGCTGGAACGGGTTTCGGTTTGAATATCCCCCTTGAAACCCCTGGCGGCAAGCTCCGAGACAAGCTGTTTGGCATTGGTCTCGCCGCGAAACAAACCAACCTGCTGCCGCGCCGCCCTTGTGCCGGAATTGCCGCTGATGGCGGCCTCTGGCGGCATTTCGGCTTTTGGGGCAGCAACAGCTTCTCCCTTGCGGGGAAAGAAAAACCAGAACGGCGCGGGCAGCATGGCCGCCTTGCCGGAAACGATGGCCGCTTCGGGTGACTGGGGGTAGTCCTTCAGGAGGGCATCGGCGCTTTTCTGATCGCCGTCGAGATACCAGAGCGACAGGAGCGCCGCCGGGCGCACACTTTCCATCACCGGGCTGGAACTGTAGCCCCGGAGGGTTTCCAGGGGTTCCTTCAGGGCAGAGTCGGAAGCGGCCTGACAAAGCTGGCTCCACACGGAATAGAGGCGGACAGAGGCGCTGATTACGGGGTCGGTGGAGCTTCTGACCCGGGAGGCCAGATAGTTCTCGGCGGTCACAAAATCCCCTGCCGAAAGGGCGCACCGAATGGCGTTGATGAACAGTTGTTCCGCGCTGACAGCGGGCATTCCCTGGGGGGTATTGGCGGATATTCCCGCCGCGATGGCATAGGACTGGGCGGCGTTGGTGTAGTTCCCCGATTGCTCTTGCAGGGAACCCAGAAAAGCGTAGAGGGCGCGCCGGTCATCCACGCTGGAGGCGGCTTCGGCGGCCTTTTCCACGTCAGCAATCACCGTTTTCAGGGGCTGCCCGGAATCGGACGCGGAAACCGCCTTGTCAACCACGGTTTTCGCGCCGCTAGTCGCAGATTGCCCTTGTTGGGCATTCAGCGAAAACACGCTCGCACAGAGGCAGAAGAATAGGACAAGGACGGCCCGGCGGTACATGGGCTATTGGGGATCGCTTCCCCCGGCGGGTGTTTCCGGTGCGGTTTTTTTGCCCCTGGGCTGCTTTGGCTGGGTCTTGCTGGCCTTCTTTTTGCCCCGGAACAGGGCAAAGGGCAGCATTACCAGCATACCCAGCACAAAAGAGACCGCCAGGCTGTAAAAAACCGGCACCTTGTGCAAGGTGAGGGGTTCAAAAAAGAAGATAATATCGCAGGTGTTATTTCTGTTGACCGTGAAGAAGATAACCGCGATAAGCAGGAAAATGATGAAATACAAGAGTTTTTTCGGCATAGAAACCTCCCAAAAAGCCGTTAGGATGACAGGATAGTAGCACGAAAGGTATTTCCTGTCAATTCCGCCAGTTTTACGGTGACAAAACTGCCGATACAAGATTGCGGAGCGGCGAACACGGCCCGTTCGTTCTGTTCCGTAATGCCCAAAAGTTCGCCGGGATTGTCCCGCGACACGGACTGGGCCAGCACTACAGCCTCTCCGCCCAGACGTTTGGCCATTTCCTCACGGGTGATGGCAAGCTGCAAGTCGATGACTTCCTGCAATCGCGCCTTTCTGACTTCCAGAGGAATTTGGCCGGGCATAGATGCCGCGGGCGTCCCCTCGCGGGGATTAAAATAGTACATGAACGCCGCCTCAAAGCGCACCTGCCGCAGGAGACTCAGGGTTTGGTCAAAGTCCTCGCCGGTTTCCCCCGGAAAGCCCAGGAGAATGTCCGTGGAAAGGGAAGCGTCCGGCAGGCGTTCCCGGATTTTGCGCACCCTGTCCAGATACTGCTCTCGGCTGTACTTCCGGTTCATGGCGGCAAGTATTTTGGTGGAGCCGTGCTGGCAGGGCAGATGGATGTGCCGGCAGAGCCTTCGTTCTTCCGCGATGACCTCTATCAGCTCGTCCGACAGGTCTTTGGGATGGCTGGACATGAAGCGCACCCAGCGAATGGGGGAATCGCCGGCTTCCAGATGGTTCACAATCCGCCGCATGAGGCCGGGAAAACGCACTGATTCCAAAGCTCTGTCCCCCTGCCAGCAATAGGAATTGACGTTCTGCCCCAGCAGGGTGATTTCCCGCACCTGGGCGGCTGAAAGCTGATCCAGTTCCGACAGGATTTCAGCGGGAGGCCGGGAGACTTCCCGCCCCCGTACAAAGGGCACAATGCAGTAGGAGCAAAAGTTGTCGCACCCGTGCATGATGGGCACAAAGGCGGTGAACGCGCCGGGTTCCAGGGACACGGGAGAAAACGAATAGGCCGCGCCGTGAGCGCCGGGTTCCGCATCCAGGTCAACCGGAGCGGGGACGGCATTGGTTTGGGCGGCGTCCTCAAGGCTTTGGGCGATTTCTCCAAAGCGGGATTTCTGAAAATTGCCCACCACGTAGTCGATGACCGGAAACCGCTTTTTGAAGTCCGCCAGGAGTCGTTCCGCCATGCAGCCCGTCACCGCCAGAACCGGCCTGGACGGAAGCCCCCGTAGGGAAGCGTCTTCCGCCCAGGCGGACTTGAGTCCTGCGTACCAGCCCAGGCGGCCGTAAACGCGGGTCTCGGCAGTGGCCCGCACGGAGCAGGTGTTGATGACCGCCAAATCAGCGGATTCGGCGGAGGGTGCGGAAGCCCAGCCCCGGCTCAGGAGCATTTGCTCAATGGCGGCGGACTCGGCCTTGTTCATCTGGCAGCCGTAGGTTTCAAAGAAATAGGTCATTGATAGAGCCGGTCACTCCGCCAGAGGCTGGGGTTTCCGGGCCCGACCCATTGGTTGAGGGCAAAGCCGCCGCTCAAACTACGGGTTATGAATTTTTTTGCCAGCGCCACGGCGTCTTTTACCGGAAGTCCCCGGGCAAGCCCTGCGGCAATGGCGGCGGAGGTGGTGCATCCTGCGCCGTGCGTCCAGGAGGTCTTGAGCAGGGGGCTTTCAAACAGCTCAAAGTTTTTTCCGTCATACAACAGGTCAACGGCCTGTACCGCCCCGCTCAATTTGGCGCCGCCCTTGATAAACACATTCCGCGCCCCTTTGCCCGCGATAATCCGGGCGGCTTCTTTCATTTCGTCCAGGGTGGACACGTCCGCCAGTCCTGAAAGCTGGGCGGCCTCGAACAGATTTGGAGTGGCCACTTCCGCCAGAGGGAGGAGTTTTTCCGCCATCGCCTGGTTCAGTTCGGGATTGAGGGCCTCCCCCGCGCCCTTGCACACCATCACCGGATCAAGGACGTACTGCCGTATCTGGCGCCGGGAGATATATTCGCGGGTTAATTCCACGGCATAAAACGTGCCGAGCATACCCGATTTTGCCGCTGCCGCGCCCACGCCCGTAAACACGGTTTCCAGTTGGGAACGCAGGGCTTTTTCTTCCACTGGAAACACGCTGTGCGCCCAGTTGTGGTCAGGATCCATGGTGGCAATCACGGTAACTGCCGCCATACCGTACAGGCCGTACTCTTCAAAAGTTTTCAGGTCAGCCTCAAGCCCCGCTCCGCCCGACGCGTCGGAACCGGCAATTGTCGCAATTTTTATCATAGCCATTCTCCTTGATACTATATCACACTAAATATGTGTTATTTGTCAAGAGGGATTGACGAAAAGAATTGATTAGTATAAAATGACATTAGTTGGGTTTTAATGGATTTTAATACCCCGCATTGACTTGGTCCCTTTGTCTATCGGTTAGGACGTGAGATTCTCAATCTCAAAAGACGGGTTCAACTCCCGTAGGGACCGCGACTTTTCCGCTTATTGAAACATAATCCCATACAGTTTTTCAAATAAAAACCGTTTGTCTTCCGCTTTCAGGTTGGTAAAAATACATAGTGCGCACTGTTTTTCACTTTCCGGGGCGGTATAGACTTCGGACACAAAGCAGGCAGTATAAATCTGCCGGATAAGCTGGCTGCCGGAGCATGTCATTTGGAGGGCATATTCCTGGTTCTTTTCCAGGGGGAAACTCCGCCCGGCACCGCCCAGAATCAGGATTTTTTCGCTGACAAAAAGAAGGGACAAAGATTTTTCTGTTCCCTCCGGCACCAGGGGAAGGGACGCGCTGCTGTCTTCCCGGGCGGTCAGATAATTCGCCGCAACGGTAAGGTAAATCAGCTCTTCGATTTTGGGCTGTTCGACAGGACCGTTGCCAAAGGCCGCGGCAAGCCCGTTTTTTTCCTGCACCGCGCCGCCCAGAGGCATGTACAGACTGTATGGCAGTTCCCGCAGTTTGTGTGCCAGAGGCGCGTAATCCGGCCCGTCCCAGTCCCGGCTCAACACGCAGCAGTCAAAGGCGAAGGGCTTTTTCTCGGGAAGCCTCCCGCCGGGCAGATAGAGGAGCTTGCCGGATTTTTGCAGTTCCCTGGTTATTTCCGGCGGGAGTTGCCACACATCAGCCCCCTGTAGTTTATGCAGACAGGTTCCGGCGGCGCCTGCGTTGTCCGCCCGTATTCCGCGCCAGGTATCAAATCGGAAAAGGGGGAAGTCTTTTTCAGCGATGCAGGGAATACCTAAATCCGATTGTCCGGAAATGGAAAAGAAAAGCCGGACGCTCATTTGATTTTTGGTTTCGGTTTCGTTTTCAGGAAGCCGCCGGATTTCGAGGGGGATGGCAAGTTCCAGGCCAGATGCGCTTTTGGTAAGTCTGGCAGTAAACGACAGGCCGAGTGTACGGAAATAAAACACGAGGGTTGCCTCACGGCCAACAAAGGCATCCATTTGGAGTGGAGGCTGTGTAATAACGATAACACCCCGGGCGGACATTTTCACTCCCTCAAATCCGGTTTTAATCACGAACTCTACGGGATCTGTTTTTTCCTGATAAAAAAAGACATGCAAGACAACAGATTCCGAAGAAAGCAGGGTGACAATTATGTTCCGTTCAATCATGTTTAATACATTACTCATGGATGAGCTCTCCATAGGCAATCTGGTCGATAATCCAGCTTTTGGTATCGTATAATAGATACATTTGTACATCGAGACGGCTTTTTGACGCAAAAAAACGTACCGGAACCTGCCATGTTTGTCCCGCGACCACCGGTTTTCCAATGATAAAACTATTCAATCCCGCGTTCTGGATGTCCGCAAAAAATAGAGTCAGCAAGAAACGTGTCGACTGGTTGAATGTCTCCGCGGCTTTTTCTCTGTCGTCTCCTGTCACTGCCTGGCAAAAGTTGTTAAGCAGCGTCCGCTGTTCCCGGTTGAGATTCGATGTGTCCAAACTGCCGAATCCCGGCAATTCGGGATACATCCGGTTACCGGTGAACTTAATAGATGCGGCGGCGATATTTTCCAGAGTAAGAGGGATTTGTCTGCCCTGCGGGCTGGAAGGCTGCTTTTTCTGAAAATCAAGCGTCCACTGTGTTCCGACGTCCCGTACCTGAATCTGCTCGCGCAGGGTTTTCAGGAGTTCGCCATCTTCCGGCGCGTTATCCGCTTTACAGCAGACAAGCAGGGCGAGAATCAGAAAGATGACAGGAACACACTTCATACCGGTATACTAACATATTCCGTTGGCATTGTCAGCTAATACGCCGCCAGTAAAGACAGCAGTTGGTTCAGTTTTTCCCCATACGCCCGGTCGCTTGCCCACGTGCCCGACAGAGCGAAAACATCCGGCGCTTTGCCACGGGGATTTACGTAGCGGTAACGGTTATCCACCAGGGGCTGCCGGAGCGCAGATGTCGTCCCGTAGGCGTGCAGGTGCTGGACGTGGGCGCGCACTCCAATCTGCTCCGAGGGGAACCGTTCCCCCGGATGGGCGGCGTCAAGTGCCCCCAGGCCGCAATAGTTATGCATATCCGGCGTTACCAGGCCGCCAAAACGCAAAAATCCGGTTTCCAGGCACATCTGTACAAAAGCGACATCTGAATTGATTCCTTCAGCGTTTCCTTCTCCAATGTAGAACTGGGACAGCCGCTGAATCTGCGCCCGGTCAGCCTTTGGGTTGTACTCCAGAAAAAACGCGGTAAGCCCGCCGGCGCTTTTAATCCCTCTGCCCGCGATACTCCGGGAAGGCTCTTGTTTGGGGACAGGACGGGGCGCGCCGCCTGAGCGCACGCCGGGACGGGCGGTTGGGATGGTCACACAGGAAAAAAAAAGAAGCGAGAACACAATAATACTCAGCGCGGCGGAAAAATACTGTTTTTTCATAAAAACAGCTTAAAATCTTTTGTTTTTTTTATCAAGAGCCCCTGTTTTATGTCCAAATTCGTTAAAAAAAAGCGATAACAGTAGTATGGAACTTTACGTAAACACTGAATCAAATTGTGACATCCCTCATCCGGATGTCCGGGAGCGGGCTCTGGAAAAAGGCCTTTTTGCGCTGGAAGACCGGGAACTCATTATGCTGCTTCTGGGCAGCGGCACAAAAGGGCACCCGGTCAACACTCTGGCCAGGCAGGCGCTTGATGTGATTACCGGGGTGAACCCTGAGGATCGCATAGAAAAACTGCTCAAAATTACCGGCATGGGACCGGGCAAAGCCCTGTCCGTAGCCGCGGCGCTGGAACTGGGCCGCCGGTTCAATGGGCATGTTTTAATGAAAATAAATACGCCGCTGGATTTAATTCCCCTGGTGCAGCATTACACCATGCAGCCTCAGGAACATTTTTTGAGTATCTCCCTGAACGGGGCGCATGAAATCTTGCAAATCCGCGTAGTCGGAGTGGGCACCCTCAATCACAGTATGATTCATCCCCGGGAAATCTTTGTGGAAGCGGTCAAAGAACGGGCCTGTGCGCTCATTTTGTGCCACAATCATCCTTCAAATACCCGCGAACCCTCCCCGGAGGACATCGAAACCACCAAACGGCTGATAGATGCGGGGCAAATTATCGGCATCAGAATTCTGGACCATATCATCGTTACAAAAGACAATTATTTCAGCTTCCGGGAAGAAAACGTCTTGTTTACGTAGGCTAATAGGGGTCTACGGACGGCGGGATACACTGGTAATTATTTTTGTCAATTTTGCAATTTTCCCCTTGACAAGAACAGGCGGGATACATTAAAGTTACTCTAATGTGTATGAGTAGACTGGATGTGTACAAAATATTGTCCCCCCCCCCCGCCGTAAAAACGCCCTCCGTGGCGTTTTTACTACCGAGTTTTGCTTCGCAAAACTCGCAACACTGTATCTTGCTGCCCTCCCTGGCAGGAAAGCGCTAACTGACACAAATACACTCTATTTCCTCTTGAAATTACCGGCATCTCTTCCTGTGAGAGGGCCGGTTTTTATATGTCTGCCCTCTTTCATCATCAGTTGTACCTCCTTAGCTTGCCTTAGGGCAAGAGTCCAGACCATTCTGTTTTTGGCTTTAAGTCCCCGCCACCAAACTTTGTGTTAGCGCACAGCCGCGCGTTGCGTGGTTCCGGTTTGGGGCGGGCTTTCAGTATAGCGAATCTTTTTAGGAGGTTCAAATGAAAAAAGCATACTCATGGTATGTAATGGTCATGCTGGGCGTGATCCTGGCATTGGGATTGGTTCTGACGGGCTGCCCGCCGACGAATGAGACGCCGGAAAAGGCGCAGGATCAGGTTATTAACATCGCCGCTATTGCGGGCGTTACCGCGCCGGCAATGGGCGCAGCGCCGGTCACCGCCATCACGGCAACCGCCCAGTACACCGGCACGGTTGCGTGGACAGTAACTGAAGGCGGCGCGGCGCTTAGTGGAAGCTTCGCGGCTTCAACCGCGTATACGGCGACGATTACGCTGACCGCAAAGGATGGGTATACCCTGACCGGCGTGGCGGCGAACTTCTTTACCGTAGCGGGCGCGACAGTAGGCGTAACCAATGCCGCCGGTACCGGCGTTATTACCGCCAAGTTCCCGGCAACGGGGGCTTCTGACAACCGCGTAACCCTCACCGCAGGGGAAGCGGTCGTCGCACTGGCCGCTGACACCACGGCGCAAGTTACCTTCACCGGCGCGAGCGGGGTTACCGGCCTTACTACGGCGGATTTCACCGTAGACGGCGGCACGTTCACCAGCGCTGACGTAAGCGGCGACACCGCAACCGTGGCCGTAAGCTTCGATGCCAACACAACAACCACCGCGAAAACAATTACGGTGGCCGTCAACGCAAGCAGCGCGAAAAGCAAGGGCCGCGCAAGCGTAGCGATTACCCAGTCGGCGGCCGTCAGCTATACTGCTGTAGCAAACGGAACCGACGGAACCACAACCTCGACGAGTATTGCGCTCATCTTTAGCGCGGCGGTTACGGGTTTGACGGCTGGCGATATAACCGTAGCGGATGGTACGGGCGCGGCGGCCAAGGGCTTGCTTTTCGGCAGTGGGACTGCGTGGTCAATCGCGCTGGCCAGCGTTACCACCCAGGGGGATGTATCGGTGTCCATTGCCAAGAGCGGCATCGAAAGCGCAACAAAGACCGTGGCCGTGTACAAGGCGGCTAACGCCGGAGATAAGACGGCGTATAGCGGGGGCGCGGGGGAACCAACGTTCAACATGGTGTATGTGCCTGGGGGCGTAACCTTTCCCAAGGGGACGAGCGACAGCGGGACCGCCCCGGTAACCGGGGCGTATGAGATAGGGGAGACGCAGGTTACCTATGAGTTGTGGTATGCGGTACGGGTCTGGGCGGAAAGCAATGGGTATGCCTTTAGCAGCCCCGGGCGGGAAGGCAGCAATGGAACAACTGGAGCCGCCCCGACGACAACCACAGCGAAGCAGGAGCCGGTAACGTATGTAAGCTGGTTTGATACGGTGGTATGGCTCAATGCCCTGACGGAGTGGGTAAACGCGAAGACCGGGAGCAGTTTAACGGCGGTGTATTACTATGACAGCCTTTATGCTGGAGTGGCGAAGAACAGCACGCCCACGTCAAATTTTGTGAAAGAGGGCGGTGGGTCTACTTACGCGTCGGCGTATGCGAAACCGGGGACGACGGGGTTCCGGCTGCCTGGAAGCGATGAATGGGAGCTGGCGGCGCGGTGGCGTGGGAATGACAGCGTCAACACGGTAGGCGGATATACTAATCCTTATTTTACCAAGGGGGACAGCGCCAGCGGGGCGACGGCGAATTACAACGATGCAACTGCCACCGGAAATGTAGCGGTGTATAATGCAATTAAGACAGCGGCGGTAAAATCGAAAGCCGCCAACGCCCTGGGGTTGTACGACATGAGCGGGAATGTCTGGGAGTGGAGCTTTGCCTGGTACCCCGGATATACCGGTTCTTACCGTATTGTACGGGGCGGTAGCTTGGTCAACAACGCCGTCAACCTGCAAGTGGGCGTCGTGAACTGCGATAACCCTGACGTCCGGTACGACTACTTCGGCTTCCGCCCTGCGAGGACTGCAAATTAGACGCTGCCCGGTGGCAATACTTTGAAGACCCTCTATCTGGGCCAGGCTACAAAAGTCGGCACGTACAGGCGCACGTCAACCAGCGCAAGCGAATGGACGAAGGCAGTAGGGACCGGGCTAAAACACCACCATGCACGGTTGGCGAAACGCCAACCGTGCATTATCGGATATGTTGGCGGGCATTATTCCGTCGGGGTGTAGGCGAACAAAAGGGTTCGTTTATACGGAGCCCCCGTTATGCGATATAGAAGGAGAAAAATCTATGAAAACTTTGAAAAAGGCAGCTACCTTATCATTGACGTTTGTGTGCGTTTTGTTGGTAACGCTTTTCACCATTACCGCCTGCGATGATGGTACGAACGGGCCATTCGTTACACCAGATTTTACCGTGAGTTATGATGTGGGTGCCGGTAGTGGAACACCTCCGGCAAGTCAAACTGTAGCACAAGGCGAGACCATTTATTTGCCTGGCCAAATAAATATGACTGCGCCTTCCGGCCAAACATTCAATGGCTGGAGAACAAGTGGTCAGAATTATATCGCCGGTGAGAGTTTTATCGTAACAGGTAATACAATATTTTTGGCTCAATGGACTTCAACTAGCCCGGAGGGGTTTACTGTTAGTTATAATGTGGGCACTGGCAGTGGAATACCTCCGTCAAGTCAAACTGTAGCGTCAGGCAAGATAATTTCTTTGCCTGCCCAAGGAACTATGACCGCGCCTTCCAACCAAACATTCAAAGGCTGGAGAACAAACGGTCAGGACTATACCACCGGTGATAGTTTTACCGTAACCGGTCATACCGCATTTTCGGCTCAATGGACTGCGGAAGGGCCGGGGGCGTCGATAGTTCCAATGTCTGTCCAAGCATTACTAAATGAGGCAATTACACAACAAGAATCCGCTTCTTCGGCAGAATTCCATTCCGCAAATTATGACCCGGACTTAAAATACATAGTACTTACCTACAAGGTGGGGACAATTAAAAATATGTTTTTGCAGTATCTCTCAAAAGCCGTGGTAGCACAAGCCGGTCGGGAATTTACCTACACTGAGATTGTTGGTCATAGCGAGACAATGCAAACTGAGAATATAAATAGCACTGCTGTGAATTTTAATGGAACACTATGGGCTGCCGGAGCGGGAGCTTTTGCAGGAGCAAGTGTATTTGACGGGTTAGGTTCGCTCAGTGGTCTTGGTCCACAGGCAAAAGCGAACGCATACGCTGCTGCTGGAGCTGTAGCCGGTAAAGTCAGCTTTGATTTTGAATCTGTTACAATTACTAGGTATACAACAACATATACGAATTATCTTGTTGTTGCAAATTCATTTAAACAGGATATGAGTATTTACCCCTCTGGAAAAAAGTATGCGGTTGCCTCATTTGCTGATGTTGGAATTTACCAGATTCTAAAATACGATCCTCAAACCAAGACCGCAACCGCTATACCGGGAAAATCACTGTGGTTTAATGTAGAATCCCTGCCTTATTGGGATATGTATGAATACTCAAGCGAGAAAGAGCTGTCTATTCCTCAACAACTGGAGCCTTTTAAGCAAGTAAATGTTGAAGTTAAAGAAGCGGATTTATATAAGGAGCTTAAAAAATCCTATTCTGAAACTCGTTCTATAAATGGAAACTGGAACATTAATGATATCGGGCACTCTTCGAAAGATGAAACATTTACACCGGATTTACTTATACCGATACTTAAACAGTTTGGCTATACAAAATTGAGAATTGATGTTTCGTTCGATTATAATCCCGATTCAATTTGGGGTGGGAATTTAAGACTTCAAATAGCAGACTGGAATAAGACAAGTGAACTCGGAAGAAAAGAGTTTGGTCATATTTCCGGTTGGAATAGAGCGTCTTTTTCGCAGACGGTTTCTATAGATGCAACAAACAGCAATACCGGACAATTTATGCTATTATGGAGTAGGGTTGAAAATGATGGTCTTTTTGTTTGTCATTATGCAGTCGGGAACAGAACAATAACAATAACAGCACTAAAATAAAATATAAGAGTCGGTGCCAGGTACCTTTTTGCAAAAGCGGCCTTGTCACCGATGAAACGCTGGTTGGGCATGAATAGGGCAAGGCAGAGGAATAGACACGCGGAGGCGCGAGGGGAAGTGCTGCCTAAAGCTTCCGGGCAATAGTACCGGAAGTTTGACGGCGTGTTGTTTGCGGTTTCTGTTCCTGCCTGAAAGCGGTGATGGGGACAGGGCTTGCCGTTTGTAGGCTCTGTCCCTGTCTGAAAGCAGTGTTGGGGGACAGAGCTTGCAGGGAAGAGACCTCACGCAGAGGCGCGGAGAGGGGGGAAAAGGGGGCTGACTGGGGCTTCCGGGCAGTCCGACCGGAAGTTTGCAATGCTTGACTACCGTGCGTTTTGCCGTGAAGTTTGAAAGCGGGGCGGTCGCCTGAAAGTCCCGCCAACCTAAGCCCGTGGGAGCAATCCTGCGGGCTGTTTTTTACAAAACCAGACACTATTTTTTCAAAAAAGTAATGAAAAACCCCCTGAAAATGTCCGACATGAACAAAAAAAAGCGATAACTAATACAAACACTAAAAGGGGGTAATTTTTATGGAAGACCTGCCCATAAAAGGCATGATTTATGAGTTTCGCGGGCAAAAAGTAATGCTCGACAGCG
>JAITOJ010000056.1 GCA_031290005.1 Treponema sp.
ACACCGCCCCCGGCCCGCCCAGAGAAATAGCGGTGGCCACACCGGCGATGTTGCCGGTTCCGATGGTAGCCGCCAGCGCCGTGGAAAGGGCCTGAAACTGCGTAATGGCCTTTTTTTCCTTGGTCTTGGTTACCGACGGCTTCTTGAAAATAGCCAGCCAGGTCTTGTCGTTGACCTCATTGGAATGAGTGATCTGGAAGAACCTCGTCCGCAAGGTCATATAAATACCTGTGCAGATGATGAGCGCCAGCATCGGCGGCCCCCAGACCCAGCCATTAATGGCTCCATTGATGTTCGTCACCGTAACGATGAACGATTCCATACATTACCTCCTCAAATGGAATTTTGCGTAGAGTATACCCGAATACCCGGCTGTTTGTCAGCCCTTTTGAGCTGATTTTTGGAAAAAACTGCATTATTTTCACACTTTTGAACACTATACCTTCCGCGTTCCGCAAGACTTCCGGGCATATTGATTTTTCACATAAAACAAGTTGAATTATCACGGTATTTTCCGGCGGGGGTTTCTGGTAGGATACAAGCCTATGAAAAGCTCCGGCGGTTCTTCAAAAAAAGCGGCTTTTGGCAAGCGCCTCTTTGACCAGCGGTATCTGCTGCTGCTATCCCTGCCCTTTGTCATCTGGCTCATTATCTTCAAATATATTCCTCTGACCGGCTGGACAATGGCTTTTCAGGATTACAAGCCGCATCTGGGATTCTTTGCCCAGAAATGGGTGGGGTTCAAGCATTTTGCTGACCTGTTCAAGGCGCCCCTGTTTTATCAGGCTCTGCGAAATACCCTGGGCATGAGTATCCTGGGGCTTGTTTTCGGATTTACCGCCTCCATTGCCTTTGCCATACTGCTGAACGAACTGCGCACCCTGCGCTTCAAGCGGTTCACCCAGACCGTGTCCTATCTGCCCCACTTTGTGTCCTGGGTCATTGTGGCAAACATCGTAACATCCCTCTTGTCCCCTTCCGGGTCCATCAATGAATTGCTGACGCGTTGGGGACTGGTCAGGCAGCCGGTGAACTTCATGACCAAGCCGGATTTATTCTGGTGGATTGTGGTATTCTCGGATATTTGGAAAGAAACAGGCTGGAACGCCATCATCTATCTGGCGGCCATGACCGGAATAGACCGGCAAATCTATGAAGCGGCGGAAATCGATGGGGCAAACCGGCTGCAAAAAATCTGTTATGTCACCCTTCCGGGAATCCGCCCCACCATCATCATCCTGCTCATCATGAGTATCGGCAACATTATCAACACCGGATTTGAAAAACAATTCCTTTTGGGCAACACGGTGGTGGCCGCCAAAGCCCTGGTGCTTGACAAATATGCCCTGGACTTCGGCATCGGACTGTTCCGCTATTCCTTCGGAACCGCCATCGGTATCTTCAAATCCGTGGTGAGTATCATCCTGCTCTTTTGTGCCAACTCCCTTGCCCAAAAAGCGGGGGAAGACAAACTGATTTAAGGGGAATCTATGACCAGGCTGCGCAAAGTACACATCGCCGACATCCTCATTCTGTTTTATATGCTCTTTGTGGTTGTCATCACCCTCTACCCCTTCCTTAACGTGGCGGCCAAGTCCTTTAACGACCCGACGGACACGGTGAAGGGAGGAATCCATATCCTGCCCCGGGTGTTCACCACCGCAAACTACACCGACCTGTTTTCAGCGGGAAGCAGCCTGCCCGCCGCGTTCCGCATGTCCGTGCTGCGTACCCTGGTGGGAACTCTGACCGGGGTGTTCTGCTGCGCCATGTTTGCCTTTGCTTTGAGCCGGAAGGACTTTATGTTCCGCACGGCCTTCACCACGCTGCTGGTGGTGACCATGTATGTGGGCGGAGGCATGATTCCCGAATACCTCCTTATCCGCAACCTGGGACTTATCAACAGCTTCTGGGTCTATATCATTCCCGGCCTGGTCAGCGCTTTTAACGTGATTGTTATCCGGGCATTCATCGGCAACATACCCCTGTCCCTGCAAGAATCCGCAAAAATCGACGGGGCCAATGACCTGGTTATCTTTTTCAGGATTATCTTCCCCCTGTGTATGCCTGTGCTTGCCACGGTGGCTCTGTTTATCGCTGTGGGCCAGTGGAATAGCTGGTTTGACACCTACCTGTATGCCCGAGGCAACCGGGGGCTTTCCACCTTGCAATTTGAACTCATGAAAGTGCTCGACAGCGCCCAGAGTATCAGTTCCAGCCAGGACGTCTACTCCGAGGGCCTCAGGAGCGCCAAACGGAATCCCGAGGCCGTCAAAATGGCGATTACGGTTATTGCTACGGTTCCCATTTTGGCGGTATACCCATTTCTGCAAAAATACTTTGTCTCCGGCATGACCCTGGGGGCTGTAAAAGAATAGGAGGATATGATGAAAAAAAGAAGTGTGCTGTTCCTGTCCGCGGCGCTTATAAGCGCGCTGCTTGGTATGGGATGCGCTAAAAAGGCGGGCGGCGCGGGGAGTACCGCCGGGACAAAAGAGCCGGTGTCGTTCACGTTTTTTACGGTTGACGCGGCGGAAGATATGCTCTTTAACGACCCGGTGGCAAAGAAAATGACCGAAGCCACGGGAGTCACCCTGATTGTCGACCATCCCGTTGGGGGCGACCAGCAGGCGGTGCCCCTGATGATTGCCTCCGGGCAGTATCCTGACCTGATTTATGCCAAGGGCGACCTGACCATGCTGATTGAAGCCGGGGCGGTCATTCCCCTGGACGATTTAATCGCACAAAAAGGCACGCACATCAGGGAATTGTATGGCGACCAGTTGGTGCGGCTGAAAAATTCCATTGAAGACCCGCATATCTATACGGTGGGAACCTACGGGGTAAAGACCGCGGTCTGGCAAACCGACGGAACCATGCAGGTGCAGCACGCGGTGCTGAAAGACCTGGGGTATCCCAGAATACAAACCCTGGCTGATTACGAAAACGCCATTAAGGCCTATAAGGCAAAATATCCCACTATCAACGGACAAAAAACCATAGGTCTGTCCCTGCTCATCGACACCTGGCAGTGGTACATCGACCTGTCCAATCCCAGCGGGTTCCTCATCGGCTATCCTGACGACGGCCAGTGGATTGTCGACCAGAACACCCTGCAAGCCCAATACAAATTTCTGCATCCTGACGCAAAGCTCTTTTACCAATGGCTCAACCGGATGAACGCCGAGGGAATACTTGACCCCGAGTCTTTTATTCAGAAAGAAGACATTTGGAAGGCGAAAATCGCTTCCGGCCGGGTGCTGGGACTTTGCTATCCCCTGTGGGGCTACAGCGATGTGCGCACGTCCCTCATTCGGGATGGCATGAGCGAGCGCACGTACGCCTATCTGCCGGTCACCGCGGACGGGCGGTTCAAGGCCCCCAGCCTGAAAGATTACGGCTTTGGCGGCGGCTGGGGTATTGCCATTTCCTCATCCTGCGAAGACCCGGAGCGGGCCTTTGAATTCCTGGACTGGATGTGCGGCGAGGAAGCCCAGATACTCGCCAATTGGGGTATTGAAGGGGTGAACTACGAGGTTATCGACGGCACGCGGGTGGTTCCCGAAGACGAACAGCGCTGGTCTGACACTGACCCGGACTACAGCAAAAAAACCGGGGTGGGCCGCTGGGTGTATCCCTTTCCCCAGTTGGGACAGGGCCATATCGACTCCACGGGGAATTACATTTCCCGTGACAGCCCGGAAACCATCAGGCAAAAGTATCTGCCTGTGGAAAAAGAAACCCTGGCGGCCTACGGCGCGGAAATGTGGACAGACCTTTTCCCGTCTACCGAGTCCCTGGGTATTTCCAAACACGGTCAGGCATGGCAGTATTCTTTGCCTCCGGAGATTAACGCCAAGGTTACCGAAGCGGATGAATACATCAAGAACGCCTTGGCGAACATTGTGCTGGGCAAGCCGGAAAACTTTGACGCCGCCTGGAACAAGATAGCGCAGGACCTCAGAAAGCTGGGAATAGAGGAAGCCAACAGCGCCCTGACCCAAATGATTCAGGACAAAATCAGCATGTGGAATCAGGGGCTCTGACGCAGGAAACCGCCCCCCAATACCCCCAAAAAATGACTGCTGCTACCCAAGGCACCCGCGGCGCGTGTTTCCGCGGTATTGCCTACTAGTATCAGCTTGATACTAGTACTAGTATCAGCCTGATACTAGAAGTAGTATCAGCCTGATACTAGTATTACTATTGCAAGGGAAGCGCGCGCCGGTTCCGGGCGGATTGAGTACACAGAATCGGACGGGCGGAACCCCCAAAACTCCCCGAAAGCCCCCCTTGCTTCCGCCGGCGCGCCGCAAAGGCTTGTCCTTTGAAAAAAAAGAAGGTATAGTGAGCCATGCAATTTAGAACTGATAAAAAATCGGGCGGCAAGCTGTCCATTCTGGGCATGGGGTGTATGCGGTTTCCCCGGAACCTCGGCGTCACGGACACGAAAGAAGCGGAACGCCTCATTTTGGGGGCAATCGAGCGGGGAGTCAACTATTTTGACACCGCCTATATCTATCCGGGGAGCGAGGAAGTCCTGGGCGCGGTACTGGCAAAGGCCGGGGCGCGGGGCAAGGTCTCTATCGCCACCAAACTGCCCCTGGTGCTTTGCCGGAGCGGGGCGGACTTTGACAAGTTTTTTGACAAAGAACTGGAACGCCTGCAAACGGACTACGTGGACTACTACCTGATGCACATGCTCACGGACATGGCCCTGTGGGACAAATTCCGCTCCTGGGGCATTGAGGACTGGCTGGCGGAAAAGAAGCGGCGCGGCCAAATCCGGCAGGCGGGTTTTTCCTTCCACGGCCAGCGGGACGAGTTTTTGCGCCTCCTGGACGCCTATCCCTGGGAACTCTGCCAGATTCAGTACAACTATTCCGATGAAAACTATCAGGCGGGGGTGACGGGGCTCAAAAAGGCCGCCCAAATGGGCCTGCCTGTGGTGGTGATGGAGCCGCTCCTGGGAGGCAAGCTCGCCGGAGGGCTGCCCCCGGACGCGGCCGCGCTGTTCAAACAGGCGAATCAAGCTCTGTCCCCCGCGGGGTGGGCGCTCCGGTGGCTCTGGAACCAGAGCGAAGTGACGGTGGTGCTTTCGGGCATGAACGCCCTGGGGCAGCTTGAGGAAAACGCCGCTCTGGCGGAAAGCTCTGTCCCCGGGATGCTCACGGACGCGGAACACGCCGTATACCGGGAGGTGCTGGAAGTGTTCAACAAGTCCTACAAAATCCACTGTACGGGGTGCAATTACTGTATGCCCTGCCCCAAAAACGTGAATATCCCCGGCTGTTTTGCCGCCTACAATACGTCCTATTCCATCGGCTTTGTGGCGGGAATGCAGCAGTATATGACCAGCTCTGTCCCCACGTCGGACAATACAGGCCGGGCGGTGCAGTGCGTGGAGTGCGGAAAATGCGAAAAGCACTGTCCCCAGCACATTGCCATCCGCAGGGAACTCAAAGCCGTGCGAAGACGGCTGGAACCCTGGTGGCTTCGCTTGGGCATTGGAGCTGCCCGGGCGTTTCTGGGCCGGAAGATGCTGCCATGAAAGCCGAACAAATTCGCAGCGTGCTCCGGTATATCGACCGGTTCAAGAACGCGGTGGCGGTTATCCATCTGGACGACCGGATTATCGACGCGCCGCTGTATACCAGCTTTATTCGGGATATACGCCTGATTCACCAGGCAGGTATGCGGGTTATCATCGTACCTGGGGCGCGGAAACGGATTGACGAAATACTGGCGGCTTCCCATATTTCCTGGGAAATGCGCCAGGGCTGCCGGGTCACCGGCGAAGAGGCGATTCCTCTGATTAAAATGGCTGCCTTTGATGTGTCCAACCGGGTAATGACCGCTCTGGCCGGGGAAAAACGCACCGCTGTTATTGGGAATTGGGTGCGCGCCCGGCGGTACGGGGTGATTGAAGGGGTGGATTACGGGACAGCCGGAGATGTAGACAGAATTGACGCCGAAGCGGTGCGCCAGATTCTTGCCAGCGGCTTTATTCCGATTTTCCCCTGCATCGGCTGGAATGCCGCGGGCAAACCTTTTAATATTTCTTCCCTGCGCCTGGCAGCAGAGATTGCCGTGCAGTTCAAGGCGGACAAGCTCTTTTGCGTTGCCCCTCACGCGCACATCAGCTCAGATACCTTCACCATTCCCGAAGGCATTGGTCTTGCGGAGGACGGGCACATTCCGGCCCTCAATTTTGAGGAAGCCCAGACCCTTATCGCGCAAAATCAGGGAAACCGGAACGGGCCGGCCCAGGAAAGCCTCGCTTTGTTAGCCGCCGCTCTTGAAGCCTGTTCCCAGGGGGTTGTCCGGGCGCATATTCTGAATGGTGAAACGGACGGCGCGCTGCCCTGCGAAATCTTTTCCGACTTTGGCTCGGGCACCATGATTTACAAAAACAACTACGGTGGTATTCGGAATATGACTCCCGATGATATACCTGCGGTGCTTAATTTGATGCGGCCCTTTGTTGAACAGGGCATCCTGCTGCCCCGCACCCAGGCAAAAATCGCCGCGGACTGTGCGGACTATATCGTGTTCGAACTGGACGGCGGCATCCGGGCCTGCGCCGCCCTCCACCAGTACAACGACGGACAGGCCGAAATCGCCGCTCTTGCGGTAAACGAAGCGTTCGCACATATAGGGACAGGCCCCAAACTGCTGGATTTTCTTATCGACCGGGCGCGAAAGGCAAAGGCCACGTCGGTGTTCGCCCTAACCACCAAGACTGCCGACTGGTTCGAACAAAGCGGATTTCAGGAAGGGGCTATTGAAACGCTGCCAACAAAACGCCGGGAAAAGCTGAATCCGGCCAGAGGTTCAAAGCTGTTCCGGCTTGTATTATAAATCCGTGGCCCCCGCGATTGCCGCCCCTAAGGTGATGGCGTTCTCCAATCCGATGATGTCACAGTAGACGCGCCGCTCCCGCGCAAGGGCTTCGTTCACGTAAGCGAGCACCCGGGGTTTCAGGTTATGAGTCTTTTCAAAGGTGGTGCCTTCGCAGACCACGCACACCGGGGAGGCCGGGTTTTTGCCCCTGCCGCTCTTGATGACCGCCGCGCAGATGAGGCCGGCAGCCAGCCGCGCCGCCCGATCAACAAAAGCGTCCAGAATAGTGTAGACCGTTTCCGCGTCTTCCCCGGTTCCATTGGCGAGGATTTTCCCCAAAACCGTGTCGGTCCGCTTGGGGAAATACAAAAATTGGTCCATGTCCTTGAGGGTGATTTCAGCGTTCGTGAACGATGCCGCGGTCTTTTCCGAAAAAAGCCCGTCCGTTGCGGCGCGTTTCAGGGCGCAGGTCGCCACGCGGCCGATGTAGCCGCCGGAACACATTTTTTCCAGTATGTATGTGCCGGGGGCGGTGGTGTGTTTGTCCACTTCCCGGTCAAAAAAGCTCCGGGGCAGTTTGTCAAACTTGCCGGATTCGCAGACCACAATCTGATTCACCGGGATGCCAGATGCCGCGCCCCCCTGGATTTTGGGAATCGGTTCAGACTCAATGTACGCGGAATTCAGTCCGGTACCCAGAATGAGGCCCACAAAGGAATCATAGCTCTTGCCTCCGGACGCCGTTGCGGCTCCGGCCAGCAGCGCTGCGGCGGTGTCGTTCAGGAGCGCAATCCGCTCCGGCTTTTTCCAGCCCTGAGCGGACAGCGCTTCCGCCAGTCCTTCCCCGACCCTGGCTCCGATGACCTCCGGGGCCTTGATTTCCTTGGAAAAGGCAGTGACTTCTCCGTCCCCATCGGGGGTGATTTTCATGGCATAGGAAAAGCAGAACCCGATACGGGCGCTCTTGTTTTTTACGTGACTGAGCTTTGCCGCCATGGCCTCAAAAAAGTCTTTTCTGGAAAGCTCCGTATCCGTGGCGGGCATGGGGAATTTTTGCAGGGCGGAAATCTCCGGCCTGCCCTCTCCGTCAAAGGACACCAGACAGGCGCGAAAATTAGTGCCCCCTGCGTCAATGACGATGACCGAAGTGTTTTTCGGCGGGGAAGAGGGAGGCGCTGCCCAGGTGGGAATCATGTCCAGGGCGGCGGACATACTGTTCCGCCTGGCCGGAGCGTCTTCGGAAAGCCCCTTTTCCATGTCGTACAAGAGGCTGTCAATCAGCCCGTTGACGCTGATACCACCCGCGTCAAATCCGTAATAACCCAGAAAGGCCGCAACTTTTTGTTGAATGCTCATAAGACTCCTCCAAATAAGGTGTTTAATTTTGCCGGATATACCAGGTGGACCCGTTGTTCCGCACCGACACCAGGCCGCGTTTTTCCGCGTCCAGGGCCAGCTTTTTGAACTGGGAATAGCCAAAGGTGCGGTAGTCGATTTTGCGGGACAGGATTTTTGACGCCTCGTTGAAACTGGCCCAGGTCTCTTTCTTGGGAGATGACGCGGGCAGGCTGTCCCGCAGGGCGGTGAACACTTCGGGTATCAGCTTTTTGCCTGAGGACACTGCCGGGTCGAGCTTCAGGGTGTTTTCCCCCTCGTCGGCGTATTGCACGGTGGTTTTTTGCACCGCGTCGTTGGTAAAGGACTTCCAGGTGCGGTAGCCCAGCTTTTTCTCGTCAAAGCTGCTGTTCAGAAGCTTCATCTTGATTTTTACCGCCCCGATGGAAGGCTTTTTCTTTTCCTTCACCATGACCGCCACCGCCTCTTCCAGCAGTTGGAAGGCCTGGGGCTTTGAAATCACCTCGATATGCGCGGCCTCGTCCTCGGCGGAGTCGGAAGTGTTGTCCCCGCCGATAATCTCCCGGTAGTCCAGGAATTCGTCCGCCATGTTGAGCAGGTCTTCGGAGGTGTTGTTCTTGACGTCGCAGATAATCAGGGTTTGCTTGCCGTATTTCCGCAGGGAAAGCAGCAGGGGCCGGAAGTCCGCGTCCCCGGTGATGAGCACGTAGGTGTCGATGTGGGGGTACTGAAAAATCAGCTCCACCCCGTGGGTCACCATGGACATATCGGAACTGTCCTTGCGGGCCGCGGGTATGTGAATCAGCTCAAAGCTGTTCACCGCCAGCTCAGCGCCGATGTTTTTGATACCCGGACGGGTCCAATCGCCGTAGGCCATGGCGTAGGACAGCTTGCCCTTTTCCGAAAGGGTGTCCACGATGGATTGTATATATCCGGAGCCCGAGGGAGGCGTAACATTTTCAATGTCCCAGAGGACTGCGATGTTCGCTTTCGCGTTTTGTGTTTCCATGGGATGAGTATAGCGGATTTACCGGGAGGTTTGCAATCCGTATTCGCAATTCGGAATAACAAACAGCCCGCAGGTTTGCTCCCACGGGCTGGGTTGGACGGGGACTTTCAGGCGACCGCCCCGCCTTCAAACTTCACGGCAAAGCGCACGGCAGCTAAACACCGCAAACGGCAAGCTCTGTCCCCAACACCGCTCCCAGACATGGAACAGAGACCCGCAAACTTCCAGAAAGCCACCCTACCAAAACCTCCGTGCCCCCCGTGCTCACTGTGGGACACCTTCTTCAGGATTTCCCACAGAGCCCACAGAGAAACAAAGAAGGCGAAGCCGCAACCGACCTCGCCTTCTCACTTTTCTACAAACCCTCGCACAATGCAATGTTCACAGGTAATAGCTAAGCCTACAAACGCCTTCTCTATTCCTCTAATTAATAGCCGACCAATCTACCAGCGCCAGGCCGGGGATGTTCTCGAAGTGGCGGGTGTTGTTGGTCACCAGTGTGAGGCCGTAGGTTTGGCAAAAGGCGGCGATAAGAATGTCCATGTCGTCGCAGATACGGCCCTTGGTTTTGAGAGCAACGTGAATGTCCACGGCGGCATCAAAAACCGCATTGGTCGCCTCGCCACGGGGGCAGCGTTGCAACAGATCATCAAAGCTGCGGAGCCGTCTTGTGGCATTTGCGGCAACCAAACCGCGCTTTACCTCGTAATAGGCGAAGGGCGGGGTGTAGACTTTAACCTCTACCTGCAATTTTTGGTCAATGTTCCGCCTTACCGTTTCGTTGTCCTTCAGATAAAAACTGATGATGTTGGAATCCAAGGCAAAACCGTTCATGCCGTTGCCACCAGCAGGGTCTTCCGGCCTTTAACGTACTCGATAAAATCATCGGGCAGCGGGTTTTCCAGCTCGTCCTGGTGAATTTCCGCGCTAATCCGCCTGAAATCGGCCACCCGCTCGTTGATTTCTTCCTGAGTGATTACCCGTTTCAAATCTTCTTCCACGTTTACTGATGTCATATCAGCCTCCTGTAAAAATATCGTTAGCACACTATAGCACACTCCCTTCAAAAAGACAAACGCCTCGCCCAGCCCCCACGCAAAGCCGCAGGGAACTGCCCGCTCTCCGTGTCCCCCGTGCCCTCCGTGGGACACCTTCTTCAGTATTTCCCACAGAGGACACAGAGGAAGAATACCCCTCCGCGTCCCCGCGTGAGCCTCTCCCCACAAAAAAGAAGGCGAAGCCCCGAAAGACCCCGCCTTCTCACCTTTTCTAGTGGACCCTCGAACAATACACTGCTCTCAGGCAAGGAACAGAGACCGCAAACGGCTCTCTATTCCTCTATGTTACTTCACCCCTACTCGCTGCTCCATGTCCACACACCAGTACTGCCGTTGCCGGTTCTGGTGTAGACCCCGCCGGCCTTCGCTGCCTTGGCGCCGCTATTGCCGTCGTCGGTGCCGTTGTAGAAGGCTTCCAGCCTGCCGGAGTAGGTGTCAGAATAGTTAATGCCCTGCTTCAACGTGATGCTGGCAGAGGAGACATCGCCGGTATAGCTATCGGCGAAAGTAGAGCGGTAGAACACATAGGTGCCGATACTTGTTGCCAGCGGGAAGGACGCCTCGGCAAGGGCGGTACAGCCGGAGAATGCGCCAATGTAGGTGTTGGTGGTTACGTCGTTCTCGCTGTTGATACTTGTCACTTTCGGGAAGGATACCGTGGCAAGCTTGGTACAGCCGTAGAACGCGCCGCTGCCAATACTTTCAGCCTGCGGGAAGTCCGCCGTGGTCAGGGCGGTACAGCCCCAGAACGCATAGGTGCCGATACTTTCCGCCAGTGGGAAGGACACCGTGGCAAGCTTGGTACAGCCGTAGAACGCACCGGAGTAGGTGTACGTGGAGTAGCTGGTGTAGCCCCGCGTGCCGTTGGCGATACTTCTCACCTTCGGGAAGTCCGCCGTAGTAAGGCCGGTGCAATAGTAGAACGCCTGGCTCCCAATGCTGGTAACGCCGTCCCCTATGGTCACGCTGGTAAGGCCGCTGCAACCGGAGAAAGCGCTGTCCCCAATGCTGGTCAGCGTGTCCGGCAAGGTTACCGCACCGCTTATCGCCCTCGGTACGCTAATGATGGCCGTTTTATCTTTATCGTACAGTATGCCATCCTGCGCGGCGTAGGCCGTATTGCCCGCTGCCACCGTAAACGCCGCAAGGCTGCTGCAACCGGCGAAAGCGGAGCTCCCAATGCTGGTAACGCCGTCCCCTATGGTCACGCTGGTAAGGCCGCTGCAACCGGAGAAAGCGGAGCTCCCAATGCTGGTAACGCTGTCCGGTATGGTCACGCTGGTAAGGCCGCTGCAACCGTAGAAAGCCATGTCCCCAATGCTGGTAACGTTGTCCGGTATGGTCACGCTGGTCAGGCCGCTGCACTCGAAGAAAGCGTAGTCGCCGATACTTTCCACCAGCGGGAAGGATACCGTGGCAAGGGCGCTACAGCCGTAGAACGCGCCAGTGCCAATACTTTCAGCCAGCGGGAAGGATATCGTGGCAAGGGCGGTACAATCGTAGAACGCATAGCCGCTGATACTTTCCGCCACCGGGAAGTCCGCCGTGGTAAGGGCGGTACAGCCGTAAAACGCAGAGTAGCCGATACTTGTCGCCAGCGGGAAGGACGCCGTAGTAAGGGCGGTACAGCCGGAGAACTCATAGTCGCCGACCGCTCCGGTAAAGGCGTCCGCGGCGCGTACCGTCTTTAAGTTGGTAAAGTTATAAAACGCGCCCTCACTACTGTAGCTCTCTATCGCGGTAACTTGCGTGGGCAGGACAAGGTTCACAATGAAGGCTTTGCCGTCGTCATGCCCCGATGAATACCTGGGCCAGGTGGTAACGCCGGTAAGATCAGACAGGTCAAGGCTCACGTACTTGCCGGTTACGGCGAGGACGTCGTAGATGTCGTTCAGGGTATGCGCGCCCGACAGTGCTACCGCGTAGGGGATAGCGGCGGTATTGGCGTTCCTGCCGAACAGATAGTCGTTCAAGTCGCTCAGGTTCGTAAACACCGCAACGGTCGCGGGGAAGGTGATCGTTACCACGCCGCTGTTCGCCCCGTTGGTTACGCTGGCCGCGCCGGTATAGGTAAAGCTGTTCGCCCCTACGCCGTCGAAGGTGTAGCCGTCTTTTGCCGTGAGCGTTACAACGGCTTTGTAGACCGTGGACACGGCGAAAAGACTTGAATGGGGGGCGCCGGCGCTGGTCTGCCACTCGACGTCGCCGGTGTACTGAGCGGTGTTAATTGCCGCGAAGTTCGGCGTTTCTCCGGTTTTCGGCGCGGTAACGGCGCCGTCCAGGGCCCGCAGGTTCACCACCGTATCCGCTCCCGCTGCCGCGGTGGCCGGGAAGGTAATGATGATAACGCCTGAGTCCGCCGCGTTGGCCGCTGCCGCGCCGGAGTAGATAAAGCTATCCGCCGCAACGCCTGTAAAGGTGTAGCCGCTTTTGGCCGTGAGGGTCACCAAGGCTCGGTAGACCGTGGAGGCCCCGAACGCCGCGCCGCTATAGGTCGCTCCGCCGCTGGTCTGCCACGCCACGGTTCCGGTGTATTGCGCCGTGGTAATCCCCGTGGCAACCGGCGCAGCGTCTCTCACCGGCGCGGTTACCAGCGCGGTCAGATTAAGCTCGTTCACCGCTATATCGTCTTGGCCGTCCCCGCCGCCCTGGCCGTCAAGGCCGTCCTTCGCGAGGATCTGCCAGGAATAGCCGTTCCAGATATAGGACGTTTTGTCAGTTATGTTGTAGTAGGCCCAGTTAAGCTGCGGGTTGTCGGGAGGAGAGCTCCAGGCTCCCATCCAGACCAGGGAAACGCCGTCAAGGCCATTAGTTCCGTTAGCGCCGTCAGCACCGGTCTCACCCTGCGGGCCCTGGGGACCGGTAGCGCCGTCAGTACCGTTCACGCCGTCCCTCGCGAGGATCTGCCAGGCCGCGCCGTTCCAGATATAGGACGTTTTAGTGGCGGAATTGTAGTAGGCCCAGTTGAGCTGGGGGTTGGCGGGGGGACTGGTCAGGGTTCCCTTCCAGGTGATGCCGCTTCCCCCGGACGGGGCAATATCAGCGGCGGTCAGTGTTTTAAGGCCCAAGTCGCTGGCAGTCCCGGCGCTTACCGTAACGGTATTCCAGACATCGGTATAGGCTCCTTTCGTAATATAGACCTGATACCCGGGATAGCTCTTCACCGGCACATCGCTGATTTCAAAGGAACCGGCGTCATCGGTCATGGCCATGTAGGAAGTGCTGGCCACAAACACCAGAAAGCCGAAGTTCCCGGTTGGTGTGCCGTCAAGGGTGATTTTCCCCGTGATACTGCCCACCGCCGTCAGGTTGAGGTCCGCGGCGGT
>JAITOJ010000018.1 GCA_031290005.1 Treponema sp.
GTGAGGCTCCCCGCCACGAGCTTCTTCTCGTTGGCGATGTTCGCCCGGCGGAGCAGCGCCCCAATACGCAGTGTCAGCTCCTCCATGTCCACGGGCTTCACCATATAGTCGTCAATACCGATGCGGAAGCCCTTTTGTTTGGCGGATATGTCGTCCCGGGCGGTCATAAACAAAATCGGAATCACCTTGTTCTGTTCCCGCACCAGGGAGGCAAACTTGAACCCGTCAATTTCGGGCATCATGATGTCCGAAATGATGAGGTCGGCCTTCAGGTCAAGCATCTTGTCAAAGGCTTCCCGTGCGCCCTGACAACCAACGGCGTTGTAGCCGTGCTCATGCAAACAGGCGCACACAATTTTGTTGAGTTTTGCGTCGTCTTCCACAACCAGGATGGTAATCATGGGTGCAAGTATATCACAGGGTTGTTAAAAAAATGTTAAAAACCCCTACCCCGCGCTGTATTGCAGCCGGTAGAGGCCGTTCCGGGCGATGAGGGCAAGCGGTTTTTCTTCTTTCTGCCTGGAGGGCAGCAAGATACGACAAATCTCGCTTAGTGTGGCCCCTACACTGAGCGGCTTTTTTCTAAAAATACCGCTCAGTGTTGACCCTACACCCCCACGAGTGTCGATCCTACACCCCCACGAGTGTTGACCCTACACCCCCACGGGTGAAGCATCTTCACCTAACAAACGGCCTATCAATGAACCGTAACACTTCCTTATCGGGAGTTTTATCTGATTTAGAAAAGGCTGTAGCGGATATTGTGGCAGAACGCATGAAGGGATTAGCGGGAACTGTGTAAAACGGGGCGAAATAAAAAGCGGACAGGCCGAAACCTGTCCGCTCATCAAAGCCCAAAACCTTATTTGTTCAGGATAAACTCCACCCGCCGGTTCTTCCACCAGTTATCCCGGTCAGCAAAGGGGACTACCGGCACGGTATCCCCCTTGCCCACCGTGGAAAGCCTGGCCGCCCGGGTGCCCTTGCCAACCAGGTAAGCGCGCACCGCTTCGGCCCGCTTCCTGGACAGCTCGATGCCTTCCTGGTCAACGGTTGTGCGGTTTCCGGTTACGTTGTTCGAGTGCCCTTCAATCGTCACATTATAGTCCGCGAATTTCTTAAGGATTTCCGCGATTCTGTCCAGCACCCGTTTGTTATTCGCCACCTGGGCGTCCGTCAGCCCTGGCCCCGCCGTGTCCAAAGTTGCGGCGTTGGACTGGAACACAATCGCCGGCACCCGCATCCTAAGCAAATTACCGTCCCGAATGACCAGCACGTCCACAGGAATCACCCCTTCCACGCTGGAAGTCATGCCCTGAGTGTCTGTCACCGTGAACGTGTAGGGATAGTCCATGGCGGACTGCACCAGCTCGCCGTTATTGCCCTTGCCCGCCCAGGTCAGGCGTTCGGTAATCGCCGATTTACCCGTAACCGTCCAGAACGGTTTGCCGTTCTGGGGGTCCCGCACCGCGAACGACCAGGAATCGAAGGAAAGCAGAGACTTCCCGCTCAGGCTGATAAACAAATCATCGTCCACCCCGTCATTGTCCGGGCTGAAGTATTGCGGCGCGGTGGTCACTCCCAATTGAGGCGGTGTTGACGTACAGATGAACGGCGTAGTCTCGGAGCGCACGTGGTTGCCCTTGGCATACACCACCGACAGGATACCGGTAAACTGACCGTTCGCGTCTCCTCCGGTGGTGGTCTTGCCATCCCAGAGGATAGCCGGAGGAATTGCACCCCCGCCAACGCTTGACCAGGACCGAACCGGCGCGGCGCCCATATCCGCCGGAACAATGTCAAAGTTCCAGGACTCAATGCCATCCTTGAGAGACAGGGTTATCGGAATATTCTGCTGTTTTGCCTTGGTTCCCGCGGGCGAGAAGGCCTCCACCTCGGCAGTCAGGTAGGCCCGGGTGGGCCGGTTATCCACCGTGATTCCCGTCACTTCGGCTGAGGAACGGTTCCCCGCCGCATCCTGGGATGTCAACGTAAAGCGGTACGCGCCATCGGGAACGACATTCCCCGATTCGTCTGTGCCGTCCCACTCAAAGGACACAGCCGCCCCGTCCTGCCAGGAGAATTCCCGGATAACCCGGTTATTGTTCGCCCCGCCGGAAGCGGTAATCGTCCCAGTCCAGCGTTTTTCCACACTGGTAACGATGGAAAGCGGCAGGGTGTCCTTAAAGGTATCGCCGTCCGGAGAGAACAGCGTATAGGCCGCGCTCACGGTTACCGAGGGGAACACCGTGTCCAGTTCAAAGGCTTGAGTTTCCGCGCTGGTCTGGCTGCCGTTCCGGGAAACCGCGGTCAGCACGGCGGTATACCTGCCGTCCGGGCAGGGACTCCCGTTGTCCGTCATGCCATTCCAGGGGATTGACGCGGGCAGGCTGCTTTCAGCGCTGAACCGCCGCACTTCCGCACCGGAAGCGTTCTTAACCGAAAGGGTATAACTTGCCACTCCGCTTGCGGAACGCACCACAGGCGTAAAAGCTATGGTGTCCTGCACCCGGTCATTATTGGGCGAGAAGGCCTGGGGCTGAACAGTCACAATTGCTTCGGTGGCGCTCGTGTCCAGGGTAAAAGCGGCGGTGCTCGCTTCAAAGCTGTTTCCCGCCTGGTCGGAAGCGAACACTCGGCAGACGTAGCTGCCGTCTGGGGCAAGGCTGCCCGCATCGGTCAGGCCATTCCAGGTGATGGACGAATCCGGTTGACTGCCGAACGTATACTGCCGCACCACCGCGTTGGCGGAATTTCGGATTTCCGCTGACCACGCGCGCTCTTGAGAAGCGTTCTGCACGGCGATACTGATAGTTGCCTTGTTTTTATCCCCGAAAATGGTATCCCGCGGCAGTTGGACTCGCGCCGTCGGCGGCGTCACGTCCAGCACAAACACCGGCGAACGGGCCGGGTCGCTTTCAAAGCCGTTCAAATAGGTGGCGCTCACTACCGCCTGATACTCGCCTTCCCGCAGGGGAACGCCGTCGTCATTTGTGCCGTTGTAGGAAAGCTGCGCCGGGGGCGTATTCGTTCCTGTCCAGGTCTTCCGGGCCACGCCATCCGTATCCTGCACCGTCACCTGCCATTTTGCAAGGCGGTTTCCAGTCGCCGGGGCGGGAATACTCACCGTAAAGGCAACCGTATCCTGCACCCCGTCGCCGTTGGGCGAAAAATAGCGGCTGCCGTTAATGGCAATGCTGGCAGCCGGCCGGTCAGCGGAATACACGATATTGGTCACCCGTGTCACCGAGGATTTATTTCCCGCCCGGTCAATACTTTCAATCGAGTACGCATAGACTCCGTCAGCCACCGGAACGCCGTCATTATCCTTGCCGTCCCAGATAGCGGTCTCCGGACTTCCGTTTGCCCAGGTGAATGTCTTAACCGTGTTCCCCGCGGTGTCTTGCATGGTTCCGGTCCACTTATCTTCCGCGGAACCGGACTGAGTGATGATAAGCGTAGACTTCATGCCCTCGCCGAAAAACTTGTCCGCTTCTCTGGGCTGGGTCAGGTTTATTTCTGGCGGCGTGTTGTCCACCACCACCCGGTAGCGGCTGTGTTCAGTTTCCTGACGGTTGCCGTTATCGTCCACAGCGATAAAATAGTAGGAATATGTGCCGTCCGGGGCAGCCTCTCCTGATTCCAGCACCCCGTCCCATGAAACCGAATTGGGCACCGCAACCCCCTGCTTGGGGGTGGTGAGAATTTGCCACAACACCTTGGGCGTCAATTTTTCCGGACGCTTCTCCTTGTTGCCGATAGTCCGCACGGTATTGCCGGATTCATCGGCAATGACCAAACTCCATTCGGAAATATACCGCTTGTCCTGAATATGCAGAGGCACGGTAAGGATGTCCTGAACGCCGTCATTGTTGGGCGATATATAGATGATTTCCGGGGCCGCAAAAAGCGTTGCGGCGGACACAAAAAACGCGCACATCAAAAGGGCGCATTGAAACAGTCTTGAAAAATCTTTTTTCATATTAGTCTTCCTCCCACAGGCGGATAACCGGAGCTTCCGTATCCCGCGCCCCGAAATTCGCCGTGACTCCGGCGGAAATCACTTGAACATTCTCATATAACCGCTGCCAGACCCCGGAAACATTGAGGTCTGTTTCCTGCCAGCCCCGGCTGCTCATAAATTCGCTTTTCGATGTATTTGCCGCAAATTTGAAAGCCAACGCCGCGACGGGCAGCGGCACACCATGTCCATTATACGTTTCTTTGACATTCAGTTTCCAGCCCGTGGAAAGGGTCACCGTGATACCTTTTGCCGCATAGCTGAATTGCAGCCCTGTGTCGAACACCAGGTTTTGCCAGAGGGGGGCGGAAATATCAGCGGAAAGACCTGCGGAAAAATTGTTTTTGTCCAGGAACAGAGCGGCAAAGCCTGTTTTCAAGGTCGTGATACCGGGGAAGCTGCCGTCCATACTGTTGTCAAGGGTTTTTCCCACATCTGATAGCACCGTTCCCCACCGGGCGTCTTTCAGGAATCCCAGCGCGCCAAAACGGTACACAAAGCCGAAATCCGCCGCCACAGCCCAATCGTTCATATCACCCCGATTGACGCCTCCATATAAAGCAGTTCCGATATATAGTTTGTCGGTGACATCCCGTGAGAATCCCCCACGGGCAAGCAGAGTATTTCCCAAAGGTGCGGTATCCAGAGAGATAAACGAAGCCTGTAATGCGCCGGTCAATACCCCCCAGCGGGTAGGAATCACCAAACCCACATGAAACGCGGGAGCAAACCCCGTATCATCCCCGGTTTGCAGAAGGCCGGTAAACCCCGCATCCAGGGAGACCCGCTGAAGCGGCGCAGTCAGCGCGGGATTCACGTTGATGGAATATGGCCCGGCGGAATACAGTGCGCCCCCTGCGGTTGAATTCGACCCGGAGAGTAAATCAGGGAACCCTAAAGAAAACAAGGTTTCTCTTCCCACAGGCGGATTATACGCGGAAAATCCCTGGGAAATAAAGAGAAACCCCAAGGCCACTGTTAACAGGCTTTTTTTCATAACATACCTCTTTCAATACTTCTTTTAATACTATAGTAAAATAATTTTGAAAAAGCAAGCGGTGGTCTTGACTTTTTTGTATAATCCGATATATTAAAAATGGTACGGGGATGCACCGGTTTCGACGGGTGTGTTTGCGGACTTGAATTGCAGGTGAGGCCGCCTGTCCTCTGAACAGACAAAATGTATAACTGCCAAAAAAGAAGAAGACTTCGTCCTTGCGTTTGATCGCAAGGAAGCGCAGTATGCTCTTGCCGCGTAAGCGGTCTTGAGCCGGAACCCGGGTTGCGCCGTCCTGAGCGGCCCAGTGTTCTGTCGCCAACCAGGGCTTGCTGGCTGCGTTTTCCGGTTCGCAGCCGGGACATTCACCGGAATACGGGACCGACTCTTGCGGCGCTGCTACCGGCCCCCGACAACCACCTCGCGCCGATAAACCTGTAGAGATTCCTGCCCCGCACATTCGGACGGGAGTTCAACTCTCCCCATCTCCACTATGAAACATTTTTTGATAGGGATTTGTTTGTTTTTTTTGTGCCTGCCTATTTTTTCTCAAGAAGACCGGCAGCCTCCAGAAGACCAAATGCCAAAAATCGAGACAGACCCCGAATATGTGTTCAGGGCAAATCAGCGGGGCGACCAGTTCCTCCGTATTTCCCTGTTGGTAGATTTGCCGGCGCTTCCGGCCATGAATAAGCTCTTTGTGGGCGGTGAAATTCTGGGTGGGTATATGCGTTTCCTGTCCAGCAGTATTGCTATCGGCGGAGACATTAGTTTTGGTTTTAATGGCACTGTGGGCAGTAATTCTTTGATTTTGGTGCCCATGGTATTTAAATTTATGTATCAGCCTGTAGCCGGTAAATTTGAATTCCCCTTTATCCTCGGAGTGGGCGGGATATTTGAAACATATCTGGACAGAACTTATTTTGGGCCGGTGTTTAAACCCGAAGCCGGCGTCTTCTTCCGCATTACCGCTGATTGGTCTATCGGCCTCACCGGAGGCTGTCTGATTATGCCCCAATGGTACAAAGATACCAGCTATAACTATACGGGTATTATACCCGATGTGGGGCTTGCCGCCCGCTATCACTTCTGAGAGGTTTGTATGAAAAAGATGCTGTTTGCCCTGACCGTTTTTGTGTGCCTGTTTCTTGTCTCTTGCGGCAGATACTGGGAAACCAAGGGAATCTTTACGGAAATAGAAAAAGAAATCAAACTTGAGCCGCCCACTGTACAGGGCAATATTTTCTCGATTCTGGAATATGACGGCGACCTCTATGCCGGGGGCGGAAAGGTATACCGGAAAGCCCCCTCGGAAATCCGAGGTTGGTCAGTGTTTTCGGATTCCCCGTATGGCGTGGTTGTCCGTCTGGCGGCGGGGTATCACGATGGCAAGGAATACCTCTATGCCCTGGGCGCCAAACAGGGGACGTATAAACTGTTCGGTCATGGAGGCAGCGGCTGGACGCAAATACCGGTGAGCGGCACGATACAAACGATTTTTTCAAATAATGCGGTGTCGAGAGGCAGCGCGGCAAACAACCGCGCTTTTGTGACCACTTCCGAGGAAATATATGAATTGACCGAAAATACAACAGCCCCCGTATCGCCAGACGATACGGACAACGGTGCTTTGTCCGGCAGCGAAGCCGCGGCGTATGCAGGTGGCCAAACTTATTTTTCCGACAGTTTCGCCTTCACTTCTGATGGAACCTGGCTTTTTGATAGCAGCGATGGAAAAATCCGTTATGGAAACACTATCGAAAGTTTTAGTGATGGCCCGAGTATTTCCAACGCAACCTCCCTGTGGGCCTGCGAAGGAGTCCTTTATATAGGCACAACCGGCGGAGCGCAAAAAGTCCTCTATGATGAAAACGGTGTTTCAGGTTCCAGTACGGTTATTCCTGTTCCTGGGGACAACGCGGATGCCGCCATCGGCAGTTACCGGATTGGCGCGATATATGCGCGAAAATCTGGCGAACGCACAGATATTTACGCCAGCACCATCGGCTATGGAACCACCTATAACAATAAAAACAATGGGTTGTGGGGCTATTATTCAACCCGCGATGAATGGAACCGGGAATAGGGATTTCTCCAACCACTGGCTGGAGAAATAGACTTTTGAAGGCATCTTGATGGACCTGTTTGACACCCCCGCGGGCGCCAGCAAAGAACCCCTGGCTGCGCGGATGCGGCCCCGGACCCTGGATGAATACATCGGCCAGGACCACATCGTGGGCAAGGGGCGGCTGCTCCGGCGGGCAATCGCCGCTGACCAGCTTACGTCGGTCATATTTTACGGCCCTCCGGGGACGGGAAAGACCACCCTGGCGCGGGTCATCGCCAATCACACCAAAAGCAATTTTTTGACCCTCAACGCGGTGCTCACCGGGGTCAAGGATATCCGGGAGGCCATCGACGCGGCGGAAACCCAGCG
>JAITOJ010000023.1 GCA_031290005.1 Treponema sp.
AAGCGAGGAGGACTTAGACATGGTAGCGGCAAAGAACGAAGTGATGAAAGGTGCGGTCAACGAGCTGTACCGGGTCAGTTCCGACGCGGATGTGCGGCAGCAATACGACCAGCACGAAAAAGCGTGGCGGAACGAAATGTCTCGCGACGCCTACCTTGAGCAGCGCAGGGACAGCTTCCGGGCGGAAGGCCGGGCAGAAGCCGCCGCCCAATACGAGGCGCGCCTTGCCGAAGACCAGCGCCGTATTGCCGAAGCGCAACAGCGCATTGTCGAGTTAGAGCGCCAACTGGTCGGACAAAGATAGATTATTGCGTGGGACTGGCGGTTTGCGTCTCCGCTTCCCCGCGCCGCCGCATAAAAAAAGCCGCCTCCACGAAGAGAGACGGCTCGCAAGCACACAATCGCGGGGCCTTTTCCAGCCCTATTTTACTGACCTCACGCTTACGGAGCAGCCGGAGAGAGCGTCAGTGCAGTGACGGTCATGTTAAAGGTATCACTGTTCTTGGTTAAACCAAAACCAAGTCCGTTTGTCTTCAAGGTAGTGAAGTGAGTAGTGGTAGTGGTGCCTCCATACCAATCAGATCCATCCTGGATAATAATGGCGCCGTTATTAAGGGTTGGATACACGATATCGGTGAGCAAATAGCCCGAACCATACGTATCCCCAGTCCCCAGCACCTTAACGCTAATTCCCGCCGCTGACGTGGTAGTAGTGTAATTTATGAGCAGTTTTGCATAATCCGCCAAATTAAATTCTAAGTCCGTGGTGGGGAAAAGATACCATACACCGCCCTCAGTAACATCAAAAGTAGCGTTATTAGAACCAAAAGAGGCGCCATACCACGCAATAAATTTAGTTGGGTCAAGGGTATAGGTGCCGTCTGCCTGTTTCCCGTATGTGGGGGCCGCAGGCTTAACTTTCAGCGTGTTCAGCGTGAAGGTATACTCTCCGGCGGTTTCGTCCGGGCCCCAGTACAAATCAATGCATATCGCGCTATACGAAGGATCTGCCGCAGCAAGCGTACCCCAATGCGAAGCGTTGAATTTTCCGGCAATATACTTATCCGCTTGTTGTACATCAAACGATTGGCCCCAGTCCGCTATGCCGCTGCCTTTGCTCGCGCCAATGATAACCCGCGTGGGTTTGTGTTCAGTCGTTTCCGGCAGCGTTAGTGTCCCAAAGAACTTGTCGGAGAAACCGGCGGTCACAGGAATGGTAATCTCGTTGAAGCCGTCAAGCCGCACTTTAACCGTTACCGTGTAGCTGCCGTCAGCTTCTTTCTTGACGGTTCCGCCGGGCGTAACGCCGGAGCCGGAAAAGATACTCGAAGCCAAAATATCAGCCTCGGGCACATCTGCCATTCCAGCCGGAAGTCCGGCTACAAACTCGTCGCCGAAGTCGCTGGGAGTGTAGGCTTCCAGGTCTTTCGCACCGCCCGCATCCACCTGGGTTGCCCGTATCGTATTCACCGTAAAGGTGTAATCGCCGGTGGCGCCTGCGTCAAAGTACAGATACAAGCCTATCGTCTTAAACTCGCCGGTGAAACCGCCCTGGTTGTACACATCAATGGCTCCGGTGTACGGCCCATTTGTTCCTGAATCGTATGCGGAATCCCAGTTCACGGCGTTTTCTCCAGGCCCGACGGCGGCAAATGCGTACACTCTATTCGGCTTATAGGTTGCGTCAGCGGGTAACGTAATGCCCAGTATAAAGTGGTCAGAGAAGGCGAAATCAGTACCGTTAAAATAGATTGCCGACTGTGCGCCGTCACGAGCCTTAATGGTTACCGTATAAGTACCGGCAGCGGCTTCTGTTCCTTCCGCTATTGTACCGCTGCTGTCTGTTCCATTGTAGAACGTGGCCGCCAGGACATCAGCTTTCGGGAAAGCCTTGGTAAACGGAGCGACTTTCAGAGCGCTGAGCTTGAACGTATAGTCCCCCGCCGCTTGATTGGCGTCCCAGTACAGATAGATTCCTACCGTCTTATGCGCCGCGTCGGGGAAGCCTCCCTGATTGTAAGCCTTGATTTCTCCGGTTACATACTTGCCGGATGGAGCCGTTGCGCCGTCAAAACCGCCGTTCCAGGTAACACCGGTATCAAGAGTGCCGGTAGCGGGGTATACATACACCCGGTTCGGCTTAACGCTGGTTTCTTCGGGCAGCGTGATGGTCACGAGATAATTGTCCGAAAACGCCAAAGTTTCACTGGTAAAAGCAATTATTGACTGCGCACCCGGACGGGATTTTCCCGTTATCGTATAGCTTCCGTCATTTTCTTTGGTTATGGTACCGGTATTGGAATCATTGTCAAAGAATGACGCCGCCAGAATGTCCGCTTCCGGGAAATCCACCAGATAGGCGGGAGCGGGCGCGGCGGAGGTATCCGGCGTCCAGGGCTCCAGTTCTGCATCCGGTTCAGTCCATTCATGCTTGTTGCCCACTTTCAGCGTATCCACCGTGAAGGTATACTCGCCGGTGGCGCCCGCATCAAAGTACAGATACAAGCCTATCGTCCTATACTCGCCATCGCCGGCGCCGCCCATGTTATACGCATTAATGACTCCGGTGTACGGCGAGGTTACCGTTGTATCGTTGTCTGAATCGTATGCGGAACCCCAGAACACGCCGACTTCTCCAAGCCCGGTAGCGGCAAATGCGTACACTCTGTTCGGCTTATAAGTTGCCTCAGTGGGTAACGTAATGTTCAGTTGATAGTTGTAGGAGAAGGCAAAATCAGAAGCGTTAAAATAGATTGCCGACTGTGCGCCATCACGGGTTTTAATCGTTACCGAATAGCTGTCACCATTCTTGGTGATAGACCCCGCATCCTGCACACCGTCTCCGGCATAAAAAGTTGTTCCGCCCAGAATCGCCGCTTCCGGGAAATCTGTCATGGTTATTTCCCCGGTTCCATCTTGCAACGCCTCAGTAAAGGTCTTGGTCGCGGCTTTTAAGTCGGCTACCGCCTTGTCCACCGCAGTCTGAGTTGCTGCCTTATCCGCCAGAACACCCTGCGCTGAGGCGATTGCCGTGGTAAAAGTGTCCATGACCGCCTGAGTAACCCACTTGGTGCCTGTTGCCACATTCGCCGCATCAGTATTTACCACTACCGGCGCCTTTGCGTTTGCCGCGTTTTGCAGCTCGATGGTCAGCGCTGTCTTTACAACGCCGCCATCGTCATTGTTCACGTCACCGCAGCCGGTAACCAGCAGTCCACAGGCGAGCAAAGCCGCCAACATAAATAACCATGCTTTTTTCATACAATTCTCCTTGCAAAAATATTTTCTCGGCAGAACCCGGCAACGCCGGATTGAACCCGCCGTAGAATCCTTGTTAATTACTCTCCCCGTAGTGTTCGGGAAGCGTAATGTTGAACGTAAAGCCGTCAGAATCAGTGAATGGACCGGGGACAAATAACTTCACCCCCGTAAATCCCTCATACTGCACAGCCTTGGCCGTGACCCGGTACTCATACCTGGTTTCCGGGCCGGTTGCGGTGGTCACTTGATAGGTCGTGGCGGTCACCACATTGCTCTGCTCCGCCGCGCTCGTGCCCGCGCGCACCTTGGCGGTTTGTACTATCGCCGAGGTAAGCAGCTTGTCTGTCCCTTTGAGAACTTCAAAATTCCGCAGGGAGAATTCAATGGTGCGTCCCACACCGGATGCCGGAACCGCAAGATCCAGATTAAATTCCGCGGGACTTGAAGCCGTTAATGTGCCGGAAGCTGCCTTGTATTCCCAGCCGCCCAGAAGCGGCCCGGGAAGCGCCGCAGTGGGAAGCTGCGGGGTTGCATCGTCTCCGGCGCGGTAACCGGCCACGGACGTAACCGGGCTGGTATACGAAACGCCGTTGCCGCCCTCAAGGGCATTCACCGTGAATTCATAGTAACCGTCAAAGGTCTGATGGAAATACAGAGACATGAACACCGTCACATACTGCCTGCCGTCCCCCCGTTTGGTGATAATCGCCCCGTTGGCGTTGTCCATCACCAGAGTTCCCTTAACCCGGTTGTCCTGAAAGCTGGCATACACATCGGAATCCCACGCGCTCACATAATCCGCCACCGTATTGGCATCCACCAGTTCATTCTTGCTCACCTGACCCACCGACGCGCAGACATATACCCGGTAGGGCTTGTTTGTTATGGACGGGTCTTCTGGGAAAGTTGCCGTGATACGGTATCTGCTTTCAAAGGCAAAGGGGCCGCTGAAGGTCACATTTACCGGAGCATTTGACGCGAAAGGCGTCCGGCATTTTATCTGAACTTTGTAGCTTCCGTCCGGGTTTTTCGCTATAGTCCCCGCGTCCCCCACAAAGTCGCCCACATAGAAACTTGCCCCCAGGATTTCTTCCTCCGGGAAGGAAACATAGGTTAGTTCGCCGTCTTCCGTGTCCCCGCCGCAGCCGGTCGCCAGGAACAGGCACAGACAGGCCATCAAGCAAACAAACCCGCAAAACACATTCTTTTTCATACAAGCCTCCTTATGTCAGAATGAATAGGTTATCCAGACAGGAACGGAAAAACCCCATTTCTCGCCTTCGTCCATCGGCGCGTTGGCATACACGCCGCCCCGGATATTACCGTGGCCGTACTGTTTCTGCGCATACGAGCCAAAACCGAACATCTTCTTATCATTTTTGCCTTTCACGTCTCCGAACTGCATACCGTAGGTGATGTCCGCCCCCAGGGTAAAGATACCCAAGTCGTAAGAGGGATAGATGTTGAAGGCGATTTGGGGGGCGCTGGTAACCAGCTCAGTCCAGGACAGCACCTTCTCGGCTGTCCCCAGGAAATGGCCGTCAATGGCAAAGCCCAGTTCCAGTTTCGGCACGCCCTTATACACTGCCCCCAAAGCCACGTACAAAGGATTAAGCAGGGCAAAACCGGGCTGGCTCAGGTTTCCCGGCTTTTCCTCCAGGCTGTATTTGACGCCGAAATCCAGAAGCAGATTGGGTATCGACTTGAGGGCAAAGGCCGCTTCCAGGTGCTTGTCCCAGGAAAAGTCCCAGTTCGCCCCGGCGTTCCCCGCTTCCTGGCCGTTCTTGCCGCCGCCGATATAGCCCGCCCGCACCAGGCCCACGTCTTTTATCTCATAGCCCACGGCCACATGAAGTCCCTTATACACATCCTCAGCCAGAAGTCCGGCTTGGGTCATATTCGGAGCCACCGCCCCAAGGACAATCAAACCGGGCGCCGGGGTAATCTCCGCAATGGCGCCCCAGTTCATCAGGTTTATACGGCTGAATATGCCGTCCCCATCCCCGATTTGCACGATGGGTTCGTTCACACCGTTGAAAGCCGTAAGCTGGGCCAGCCGGCCCCGCGCGTAGGCATACCCGCCGGTGCTCCCCGCCACTTGCCCCCGCAGGGTGGGCACCCGGCCCATGCCGATATGAAGTTTCAAATAGTTGTTCGGCTTCCACCACACCTTGGCATTGGCGGCTTGATTAAATAAGCCGTCGGTCACCATGACGCCCACGTCCACCCCGATGTTCGGGGAAGAAGCGGAAAACATAAACTCCAAATCCGGCGCGTCCCCGTAGGAAGACTGCACGACTGTTCTTGGCTCTCCATCCTGCCCCACAAAAACCGGCACCCAAACCGCCCGGCCCCAGCCGTTCATTCTGAGCTGGGCAAAAGACGGGGAAACCAGGCAGATTGCCAAAGTCAATAAGACAACTGTTTTTTTCATACAAAACTCCTTATTCTTTTGGGCATGAAGCCCAGGGTGAAATATAAAAAGCCGCCATCCCTGCTATTAGTTGTGGGAGAGGCAGCGTTTTTATGGGAAAATAGATAGTGTCTTTGTGATTTACTACACCCCAGCCGGGGGGGGGGGGGGGGGGTAATTCTAGACGAATAGGTTGGAGTGAATATATGCGGGAGGTTTACGGTTTTCCTGCCGGGGAGGGCAAGTCGGCGGAGTTTCCATGCAAGCGGTGTTGCGTGAATGGTCATGTGCGTTCCTCCTAACAAACTATTGCGCGTTTTCCGCAAGGGCTTTCAATAAATCCGCGTCAATGTCGTGACCGTATTCCCAATAGAACACCCCGCCCATGCCCTGCTCTTTCGCGTATTTGGCAATCACGGCGATGGCTTCCTCATCGGTGTAGCTGATCCAGATGTCCCCGTTATACAGATACGGCGACTGGGCAAGGTCATCCCAATACCGGGTGTACCCTGAGCCGGGTTTCAGCAATTCCTTAATCTGGCCATAACTAATCGTTCCCTGCTCAAAAGGCAGCCCCTTGTAGGGCTGAAAAAGCCCCGGCGTGTCCTCATACGGCCCCGTTTCCACGCCGCTCCAGGCTTTGCCGTAAAATCCCAGGCCCAGCATGATTTTCTCCGCGGGCACCCAGGCGTCCAAATATGCCTGTATGGCCTGTTCCGTGCTCCAGCCGCCCCAGTCCGGGTCGCCGGGATTGTTGGACAGGTTTGCCTGATGGCCGGTTTGCTTGCTCCAGCCGCCGTAATAGTCATAGGCCATGAGCTTCAAACCGTCCACGATTTTCGATACCGCCACCACGTCGTTGACCTTGGGAAACCACGGGCTGGCAGGCACCGCCGTAGAAAGCCCGTACCGTTTGCCGGTCTCCGCGCCCAAGGTGTCCAGCGCCGTGCGCAGGTCTTGCAGCAGCGTCACGTAGTTCTGCCGGTCAGCGGGACGGCTCTTGATTTCCTGCCCCCATTCCGGCCCGACCGGATATTCCCAGTCAATGTCGATGCCGTCCAGGTTGTAGTCTTTGAGCCAGGCAATCACATTGGCCACAAAAGCCGCCCGTTTTGCCGGGGTGTCCGCCATATCGGAAAAACCTTCCGCGCCGTACCCGCCCACCGACACATTCACCCGCAAGTGCGGATACGCCTTCTTCACCGCCGCCACTTCCTCCCAGATATTCGAAAACTCCGGCGACCCGTCCGCCAGGGGGCGCAGTTCAGGGATATAGATGGTTACGCCGTCCGCCGGGTCAATAAGGGCAAAGGAAACAATCATATCCGTCAGATATTCCCCTTTAATCATCCCCGCGTTCCAGTACGGGTTGCCCCCTTCCCGCGCCGCTTCCGGTATGGGCCAGGTGCGGATATAGGCCGACACCCGGGGCTCCAGTTTCGCGCCGCTTCCGCCAGTTGTGGCGCAGGAAGCGAACAGACCGCCCAGCAGCGCCGCACCCATAAAAAAAAGCCCAGGACTTCTGTGTCTTGCATACATCATAGACAACTCCTTCCAGATAGATGGTGTCTTTAGAATAATATGTGTTGCCTGTTTTGTCAATAAAAAAAAGTAAGATATGTGAAAAAAAGTTAGGTTTTTCAGGCGCGCATCTGTTGCGCGGCCACTTGAAACGAATATCCGGTGAAGGTATAGTGTCGGCGAGGTGTAATTATGGAAGACTTGTTTATCGGCTTTACCAGCCTTGCCGGGACAGAGGGCCTGTATCGGATCATCATGATTCTCATCGGCATAGTCCTCATAACCCTGGCGGTTAAAAAAGAATACGAGCCCATGCTGCTCCTGCCCATCGGGTTTGGGGCGATTCTGGTGAACCTGCCC
>JAITOJ010000055.1 GCA_031290005.1 Treponema sp.
CGAAGTGAACCCCGGACTCAAGCAAACTCTTCATGGTTACTACTGCCATGATTACTCCTTGTTCGGCAAGACGCGGGCAACTAGGGCCGCCCTTGCCGGTGTTATTTCTCGTACCCCCTGCGGGGCCGGAAGATTGGGCAAACCTGTTTGCCCTGTCCATACGGACGACTTACTATATCAGAAAAGAAAGAGATTGACAAGTGGGGGAGTGTATGTAATACTGCCGATTATCTTGATAAATGGGAGAAATTAGAGATGAAACCATGGATTGTTTTTTGTGGTATTTTTTTAGCGGGATTAAGCCTGTCTCTCTCTGCACAGACCCATGTGTCGGTTCCGGTTGATAGCAGCGTTTATTATATTTTGGAGCAAGCCCAAATGCGCGGGCTTTGCGCCCCGCTTCCCGGAGCAAAGCCGTATTCCCAGGCAGCGGTACGCGCCGCCATAGACGAAATTCTGGCCGCCGATGACAGTCGGCGTTTCGGGAAGCTTTCTTTAAAGGAACGGGAATTTCTGCAAAATATCCGAAAGAGCTACGAAAAACCGGAAGAAGGACTTGATTTACTGCGCGGGGCTTATTATTATGACGAAACCCTCGGTAAGAACAGCACACATATATCCGCAGACATGGGATTCAAGATGGATGTTTCATTCTCTGAAGGCATGGGTATTACGGCAAATACTTTTGATTGGGGATTCGAGTTTTGGCCTTTTGTCTATTTTAATGGGGATATTGGAGACCATTTTTCGTTTGGGGTCAATATTTACGGCGGGATTTTGCGTTCACCCCGGGATGTGGTTGGAACATATAATACCTATTATGAGCCGACTCAAGAATATCCCGGAGTCAATGATGGCGCCCACAAAAATACTTTGATTTCTACCTATAGCCAGCCTTTGTCATATTTTCCCTATGCCTATAAAAAACACTGGGACGGTTTTGTGTGGAATTACAAAGAGATTTCCAATAGCGGCCAGCTTGCCTGGCCCGAAGGAATCTGTATCGGCTATTCCATGCTGCCCGAGTTGGGCGGCTCCTTTCTTGACGGCCATCTAACCTATCGGGCGGGGCGGCTCCGGCGGGAGTGGGGCGGAATGTCAGAGGGAAGCAGTCTGGTGTTTAATCAGACAGCCCAGCCCTTTGTGGCTTTGGAAACCACGGCGAGCCTTTTCCCCTGGTTCAGCTTTTCATCTTTAACCGGCGTACTTGAATATTATAACGAAAATGGTATTACAACTTCCGCTGAAACAAGCCAAAATGCTTATTCTATCGGCATGGTGGAAGTGAATTATAAAAATTACGCCCACGTCGATTTCGGAAGCACTGTGGTCTGGGCAAAGCGCTTTGAGTTGGGCTATCTGTTCCCTTTAGTTGATAATTTCCTGTATCAAAACAACATCGGGGATTTTGACAACATGGCTTATTTTCTCAACATGAAAGGCCAATATCCGGGAATCGGAAATCTGTGGCTTTCATTTTTTCTTGACGAAATCAATCCTGAAAAAAATATTTTTGAGCTGGATAGATCCATGTTTGCGTATCAGGCAGGCACGGTGGTGCGGTTTCCCTGGTTGTCTTTTGGGTCATTCAAACTGAGCTATACAAAAATTGAGCCTTACTGTTATACCCACACCAAGGGATACCTGCCCTGGTATGGCGGTGAAAAAGGTGGGCTTGCCATGGAAACTTCTTACACCAATAACGGCGAAAGTATCGGTTCTTATCTGCCTCCCAACTCAGATGAATTGTTGCTCCGTTTTGAAACCGTGCCCGGCCCCCAAACAGGCTTGCATTTTCAGTACCAGATGATTCGCCACGGCGCTGATTACGGTCCGCGGGCGGTGGACGGCAGTTCTTTGTTGTCCGAACTTGACCCCAGCGGGCGGAGTGAAAAACCAGTGTTGCGGAAATATTTTTTGAAAGACGGCGCATATCAATGGATGCATATCTTTAAAATAGGCGCGGAACACGCTTTGCCAAAGGTGCCGGTACGATTTTTTGGGGAATTCGGCGTGGTGATTTCTTATTTTACCGACATTGACCAGAGCATACTGGTGAATTCAGGAAGCCCCTCATCCTATTCCATTACCGATAACCCTTTGTATCCAAAATCAACACGGGTTATCGCTACTGTCGGTATCCGACTGTTTCCGTAAGCTGATTTGGGTATAAAAAAAGCCATGTGAAGCATCACATGGCTTTTTTTATACCCGCTTACACTCAGCGAGTATTTTTTGTATCCTCTTGCAAAATTCCGCTTTGGAAAATTGCCGCACGTGGTCTGTAAATTGCTGCCGGCTTGCGAAGTAGATTTCCATCCCCTCAAACCGGTCTAACGCCTGGATAAGCGAAGCGGGGGTTTGTTCGTCAAAGAAGATGCCGGTCACGTTTTCCTGTATGGTGTCCAGAACGCCCCCTTTCCGGTAGGCGATGACCGGACAGCCGGCGGCGGCGGCCTCTACGGGAATGATACCGAAGTCCTCGATGCCGGGAAAGAGCAGGGCTTTTGCGCGAGAGAAATAGCCGGCGATTTCCGCGTCAGAGACCCTGCCCGCGAAAGTGACTAACCCGGATTTTCCCCGGCGTTTGATGTCTTTCGCCTTCGCGCCCGCGCCGATGACAACCAACTTCCTGCCCGAAGCGGCGCAGGCTTCAATGGCAATGTCTGCGCGTTTGTAGCCCACCATCTGCCCGAAAAAAAGATAAAAATCTTCGCTCTTCCGCTCAATGTCAAGATATTTTTCAATGTCCACCGGCGGGAAGACAATTTCCGCTTCCCGGTTATAGTACCGCCTGATTCGCTTTGCCACATAGGATGAATTGGCGACAAACCGGTCAACCAGATTGGCCGACATCACATCCCAGAGCCGCAGGCCGGGAATCAGGCGCTTCATGAAAAAGCGCGTCAGAAACCCCGCTTTTCTGAAATACTCGTGATACATATCCCAGAGATAGCGCATGGGGCTGTGGCAGTAGCAGATATGATAGGCATCGGGATTGGGGACAACGCCCTTTGCCGGGCCGGATTCGCTAGAAATAATGAGGTCATAATCCTGTAAATTAAACTCATTTAACGCCGCGGGCATGAGGGGCATATATTTCTGATACAGCTTTTTTGCGCACGGCAGCTTATGTATGTACGACGTGTACACTTTATGTGCCCCGATGAGCGGCGATACGGCTTTCGGGTCATACACATGGGTATAGATGTCCGCCTGGGGGAACAGCCCCAGGAGTGCTTCCAGTACCTTTTCCCCGCCGCGCATATTGACCAGCCAGTAGTGGACAATGGCGACTTTCATGATTCACCTGCCAGTTCTTTCAAAATAATTCCGACTGTTTTTTCAAAGGTATATTTGGCCCGCAAGTCTTCCGACAGTACAAGCCGTTCCGGTTCTTTCCAGTAGAGCAGGGCGAGTAGTTTGTCTTTCAGGTCGCCGCTGTCACCGGCGCGGAAAAACGTTACCGGAAAATCCGCATAGATTTCTTTGAACACCGGAATATCCGAAATAAGCGCGGGCGTACCACAAACCATCGCTTCCAGAGGAGGATACCCAAACCCCTCATACAGCGAGGGCTGCACAAGCAGCGCGGCCTGACAGAGCAATTCTTTCAGGCGTTCATGGGGGATAAAACCGGTAAATTCCACCGTTGAAGTGTCCAGATTTTCGAGTCTCTGGGAAAAATCGCGGTCAAAGGAGCGGAAATGGTCTTTGCTGCCCACGATGAGCAGCTTGTAGTCCAACCCCGCCTTCCGCGCCTCCGCAAAAGCGTCCAGCAGGCACGATAATCCCTTATGTTTTTTGATGTTGCCGATAAAAAGAATGGCGCGCGTTTTTTGCGCCGTCTTTGCTCCGCCGGTCAAGAGTTCTCTCTGAAACCCGTTATAGGCAACGACAACCGGCGTTTTATTTCCAAGAAAATGCTCAAGGCGGGACTTTGAAAATTCCGACACGGTAAAAATCTTTTGTGACCGCCGCGCCGCCCTGCGGTAAAACCACATCCGCACCGCACGGCCAAGCGGGGAGGTGAGTTCCGGCATATCAGCAAAAATGATGTCGTGAATGGTCGTATAGATCGGGACGGTAATGCCGCCGGGAATATTGAAGTAGGGGGAATAGTACAAAGCGGTTTTGTTGATAGTTTTAAGCAGGGCAGGGGGGAAGGCGCATAATTCCCGGAACGAAAAAGGTTTTACCCCGCAGTCAAGAATCCTGGTATTTTCTCGTTCGGCGGTGAGCCGTTCCAATTTTACCGGGTCGCCGATCAGTACAAAGCGATGAGGGGAATTCAGGAAACAGGACAGGCATTCCCAGAGGTACACGCCCACGCCGCTTGCGCCGAGCATCCGGCAGTCAATGGTGATGGTCATGAGAGCAAAAAATCTTCCACGTTTTCAGGGGTCACCAGGGTAACCGTTGCCTGGGGATAGGCTTCCAGAAATTGCTTGGGAACCTTGTATTTTGCGGCGGGATTCCATTTAAATTCAAACGCCTGAATCTGCCCGTCCCCTTCTTCCAGGTAGTCGATTTCCTGCTGGCTTACGGTGCGCCAGAACCAGCAATTTCGCCAGAGCTGGTCATAGTCCAGTTTTTTTTGCCGCTCCGAAACCAGAAAATTCTCCCAGAGCGCCCCGACATCGGCCCGCTTTTCCGGGATGGAGAAATCGGCGATTACCGCGTTGCGGATACCGTTGTCATAAAAATAGATTTTCTTGCTATTTTTCAGCTCATTCCGTAAATTCCGGCTGAACGAAGCCAGGCGGAAAATCACAAAACATTGCTCCAGCAGCACGATGTATTTTTCCACGGTTTTAGTGTCCAGCCCGCAGGTCTGGCCCAGTTCCGAATAGGACACCTGGGAACCCACCTGAAACGACAGGGCTTGCAGCAGTTTGAGCAGTTTGTCTGGCTTCTGTATCTGCTCCCAGGTCAGAATATCTTTGTATAAATAGCTGTCGGACAGGAGTTTCAGCAATTCCCGCTCGTTTCCCGGATTGGTAACTACTTCGGGATAATAACCATATGTCAAACGATGGGGGATCAGGCGTTTTTCGTCCAGCAAGCCGTGGCGGGCCGCCATTTCGGCAAAGGACAGGGGATACATCTTGTATTCCCATTTTCTGCCCGTGAGCGGCTCATTTACCTGATTTGCCAAATCGAATGACGAACTGCCCGTGGCAATCACTTGTATATCAGATAATTGGTCCACGATCAGCTTGAGCTTGAGACCTATATCCCTGATTCGCTGGGCTTCGTCGATAATCACCCGCTTTTTACCGCCGAAAACAGCCATAAAGCGGGTGGATGAGCTATTCTCAAAAAGGGCCTGCACATCCGCGTCATCGCCGTTCAGAAAAAGGGTGTCCGCAGAATCTTTTGCCCAGTTCCGGATAAGGGTGGTTTTTCCCACCTGCCGCGCACCCATAAGCAGGATAACTTTGCCGGTTCCGAAGCGTTTCCGGATGGATTTGTCAAGAATTCGATCTATCATGCTCGTAGTTTACTGGAATTTTCCTGAAAAAGCAAGCAAAATAGCTATTTTTGTGGAATGTAATCCATAAAAATAGTCATTTTTGTGGAATGTAATCCATATTTATCTATCATAGGGTGCGTAGATATTCCCCCAGCGCCTGGGTAAACCGCCGCATTTCTTCCGGCTGAATATCCCCGATATTGGCAATACGGAAGGTGTTGATTTTGCCCAGTTTGCCGGGATAAATCGTAAAGCCCTGGGTGCGGGCAAAATCGTGGAGCGCGTCAAAGTCGTACCGGGGCGTGTCGGGGTCAAGAATCGCCGTAATCAGATGGGACTGCTCTTCCTCTTTTACCAGCATTTTCAAGCC
>JAITOJ010000059.1 GCA_031290005.1 Treponema sp.
GTTCAATGTCTTCCTCGCCGTCATCAACAAAAATTTCATCGTCAATATAATCGGGCTCGCCGTATCGTTTCACATATTCCGCTACGTTTTCTACTTCGTTATCGGAAACAAACGTGCCCTGAATACGCACCGGGAAGGGGTCTGCCGCAGATGAAAACAGCATGTCGCCTTTTCCGAGCAATTTTTCCGCGCCCACCTGGTCAATTATAATGCGGCTGTCAATTTTTGAAGCAACCATGAACGCAATGCGCGTGGGAATATTCGCTTTAATCAAACCGGTGATAACATCAATTGACGGGCGCTGTGTCGCAAGCACCAGGTGAATTCCTACGGCGCGGCTCATTGCGGCAATGCGCGCCACCGTGGATTCGAGTTCCTTGCCGGTTGTTGCCATGAGGTCTGCAAACTCATCAATAATGATGACGATAAACGGAAGTTTTTCCGACGCGATACGCCGCTCGACAATGCGGTGATTGTAGCTCGTAATGTCGCGCACGCCGAGTCCGTCAAGCAGTGCATACCGCCGCTCCATTTCGCACAGACAATATTGCAGCGCCTGAAACGCCCGCTTGGGCTCGGTAATTACCGGTGTAAGCAAATGCGGAATATCGTTGTAGAGTTTGAGCTCGACTATTTTTGGGTCAATGAGAATCATGCGCACTTCGGACGGCGCGCGCGTATATAAAATCGAAAGAATGAGCGAATTGACGCACACCGATTTTCCTGATCCGGTCGCTCCCGCAATAAGCATGTGTGGTGTTTTTGCCAAATCAATAACCTGTGCCTCGCCGGTAATATCTTTTCCAAGCACAGCGGGAATAGCCATTTTTTTGAACAGCGCGTCTCCCGTTTCAATAATTTCTCTAAAGCTTACAATCGCCCGCTTTTTATTCGGCACTTCAATGCCTACCGCGTGTTTTCCGGGAATGGGCGCTACGATACGCACACTCGACGCGGCAAGGCGCAGCGCAATATTATCTTGCAGCGAAACAATCTTGTTCAACTTTACGCCGGGCGCGGGCAGAATTTCAAACATGGTGATCACCGGCCCCTTGCGAATGCCCGTCACGTCCGCCTGAATTTTGAACTCGCTCAGGGTTCCCTGCAAAATCTCCGCAGCCCTGCGGGTCTCGTCGTCGATGACCCAGTATTCGCCGTCAGGATAGGAGGTAAGCAGACCCTCGGCGGGCACAAAATAGTTCCGGGACTTTCGGGGATTCACTTCGGGCAACGGGGTATCCTCTTCTTCGGTTTCCAGGCTGTCCGGGGGAAACACCGAGGCGGTCATGGAACTTTCATCGCTCCAGTCGTCTTGTTCAAAAGAGGACAGCGGCTCCTCGTTTTCCTCACTGTCCACATCCGCATCTTCCGCATCTATAGAAAGGATCTCCGGCTCCTCAAAGGCGGCTGCCGAAACTGCCCCCAGGGTATCCGTTGGAGGCGGCGGGGGCAGGGGAGCGGCGGGGCCGGTGTTCCGGTGAAAAAAATGAGTGTCTATGATTTCATCGTCATTTTCTCCAAAGGGAATGACGCCGGCCTCCAGGGGTTCAACACCGTCAGGGACGATCTGACTTTCCGGCTCCGGAGCGGGCATCTCAATCTTCAAGTCCGCCAGGGTGGGGCCGGGAGGAAGCGGCTCCTCTTCGGGTATGTCCATCTCGTATGCTGGCGGGGCAGCGCTTTTTGCGGTATCCGGCGCGGTAAAAACAGGCTCCATCTCGTCAAAGTCAGCTTCCGCATCCGGGATCAGCAGGGCCAAGTCATCCGGGGGGGCGTTATCTTCCGCCTGGGTCTCAAGTTCGCTGACCTCGGACACCTCGATGGGGGAGAAGGCGGTTGGAACGGCTTCGGGTATGATCTCAGCAGGTTCCGGCAAGTCTTCCGCATCGTCAGCGGTTTCTTCTCTATAAAGAGCGTCTTCTTCGGGATAAATATCAGCTTCTTCGGGCAGCACGACTTCGGGCTTTATTGCAAAGTCCGGCGCATTATCTTCCGGTTCAGCTTCATCGTCAATGAGGATTTCCTCTGGCTGGGGGTTGGTAACCAGGTCGTAAATCACTCCGATTAACAGATATTCAATGGCAACCAGGAGCGCGCCCACCAGCAGCACCAGGCCGTTTTTAATCACCAGAAGGGGTCCTGCGTCGGTTCCCGCAAAGTAGCGGCATATCTTTTCCATCGCTACCACGGTAAAAAAGGGAATGAGGCTGAAAAAAAGATACGCCCCTTGCTTTTTTGTCCAGTTGAAATTGAAATACTCCAGTCCGGCGGCAAATAAAAAGACCGGTATCAAAACTGCTGAAAACCCGTAGGCTCCGGTCAACAGGGAACCAAAGCGGACAAAGACGTTTCCGGCGGCGGATGGATTAATGCCAAAATCAAAAGCGGTAACCAGTAAGGAAAGGGCAAAAAATGCCGCGATGATTTGATTCACCAATCCCGCGACGGTGTTCAGCGTTCCTATCCGTGTTGTCATCAAAATTCTCCCAGATTAACTTTTCAGCAGTTTTTGCAGTAAATTAGCCGCTTGTTTTCTCACCGCTGCCACATACCGGTAGTCAGTTATAATCGCCAATATGGATTGTACCATGGGGTCTTTTCTTGTTACCTTTTGAGAAAAAAAGTCATAGGCTTTCAGGATTTCAATTGCCAGGGTGTTTGAAGGGCGGTTTAAACCGGTTTGCCGCTGTTGTAAAACGATGATGGCTAAAACCACGTCGTCATTTTCATTTAAGCCGATATTGGTCAATGCCCGGACTGCCGCTCCCAGGACAGTGGGGTCAGAATCATAGTGCAGAACCGTCAGGAGGTTAGTTTTTGAATCCCCAGTCTTGATAATTCCCAGCAGATTGCACGCACTCACCCGTATATCCGGGAAACTGTTTACCAGACGGCCTCCTGAGCGGGCGGGATTAGCGACTCCCTCGGTGGCAAGAAGTACAATGGCGCTAAATATGGAAGGATCGACTTCTGCTCCGGGTTGTACCGCATCGGTAACGGTATCCAAAAGCAACATCCGCGAAGGCCGGTCGATGGAATACATTAGTTCGCCAATAATAGAATCAATATAATTCTGTGCAAAAATTACTTTTGGCATCAAGCAGCAGAAGACGAGAACGAAAATATATGGCTTTCTTTTCATAATTCTATACCTTCCCGTTAAAGTATCGGTAATTCAGGAAAAAACTTAAAAAAACTTTAGGTGATTCCCCATTTATGCACACGGGACAGATATTTGATGACAGCCAGGCCGTCCAGAGCGCTGGAAACCGGGGCAAGCTGTGGAGCCAGGGCACAAGCTGCCGCATCGGCTTCCATATTAGCAAAATAGCCGGTGGCTCCAGTGAATATTGCGGGTGCCCGCCTGAGGGAGCGGAATCCTTCAGCATAGGGACTTTCCGCTCTTTCCCAGATTTCAAAAATGCCATTCCCAATGCGGAGCCGCGCCTGTTCCAGGGAACACTCGATTTCAAACACCAGGTGATCCCTGTCGCTTCCGGTTTCAAGCACGAACGGAATGTTCCGGCGGTCTTTTTTTCGGCGGATTTCCCCAAAAAAGAAGGTCGTACCGCTTCTGGCGTCCAAAGGCCCTCCGGCGGTCTTTTTGTGCACCGGTACGCCCTCGGCAAGAAAAGCGAAGGCGTCCACCATATGGGTGCCATCGTGCCAGAGGATGTCCAGAATCCGGCGGTTCTTTCCCATGTAGAGTGTGCCCTTGATACTTTGCAAATCCCCATATCTGCCGTCAGCGATCATGGCTTGTATTTGCTGATAATTCGTGGAATAGCGGCGTTCGTGGTTGGTGATGATTTTGGTGCTGCCCCGGCGGTGGATGGCCGCGATTTTCCGCGCCCCCCGGATGTCAGATGCCAGGGGTTTTTCGCATACCACCACCGGCACTTTGAGCTTCTCTGCCAGGGCGGCGTAGAACAGATGGCTGTCCGGGTGGGTGGCGATGTGCAGAATCCGGGGCCGGGTTTCCAGTATCATCTGCCGGGCATCGGCATAGACCGGACAGCCCCACTGTGCCTTGAACGCTTCCCGGCGCTCCCCGTCGATGTCCGCCCCGGCAACCAGGGCGCAGTTGGGGTTTGCCCGCACAGCCCCGGCGTGGGTGCAGGGTTTTTCCCGAAGTTTGTCATCTTCAAGCAACGAGGCGATTCGCCCCAGGCCCACAATAGCCACAGGAAGTTTGTCCATATTTTTATTGTCGGTTAGTTACCGCAAGGCTTGACGCGGAAATAGAATTTTTGTTAGTATGTGTCATCGTGTTATACCGCTACGCTACGAACGCAAAGGGAAAACCAGTAAAAAAAGCTGTCATTTATACCAGGACTGAGCACTCAATCAATCCGGACAAAGTCGATCCGGATGCCAAACGAATTATCACCATGCTGCGGCAATATGAACACACCGCATATATCGTGGGCGGCGCGGTACGGGATTTGCTGGTGGGCAAAACCCCCAAGGATTTTGACATCGTAACCGACGCCACCCCCATGCGGATAAAAAGAATTTTCCGCAATGCCCGGATTATCGGCAAACGGTTCCGGCTGGTTCATGTGATTTATGGGCCAAAGATTTTCGAGGTGTGCACATTCCGGTCACTGGAGGACGGTACCGTGGGCAATAGTTTTGGTACCATTGATGACGACGCCAAGCGGCGGGATTTCACCCTGAACGCTCTGTACTATGACCCGATTAACGAACAAATCCTGGACTATGTGGGAGGCGTCAAGGATATTGCAGACCAGAAAATCAATCCTGTGATTCCCCTGCGCGCGATTTTTACCGAAGACCCGGTGCGGATGATCCGGGCAATCAAATACGCCGCCATGACCGGCTTCTCTCTGCCTTTTCTGCTCAAACAGCAGACAAAAAAAGACGCCGCTCTGCTGCGCGACGTGTCTCCTTCCCGGATAACTGAAGAACTGGTCAAAATTATTAACAGCGGGTATGCGGCAAAAATCGTGTCCCTGGCGCTGGAATTCAACCTGTACATCTGGCTGCAACCCGCCGCCACGGCTTTTATCGCGGAGAGCCTGAACTTTAAAACAAGCTACCTGAAACGTCTGGCTGCCCTGGACTCAAACCAAAATCCCGCCATGCGGTACGGTGAGCGGCTTTCCTATTTTTTGCATGATTATGTGCTGTCCCTCAAGGACTGGCAAAAAGAAATCGAAGAAGGCACGCCCTACAGCGAGCTGTTCGACTGGACCTGGAAGCATTGCCGGAGCTTTGTGCTTCCCATGAATCCTGTGCGGACGGAACTGGAGTTCGCGGTTCGTTTTGTGCTGAACAGCATCGGTGTGCCATTGAAAGCCCGGCGTAAACCCAAAACCAGCGTGCGGCGACATCAGCGGAGACACAAAACTGCGGAAAAATCCGGGACAAAGATGGAGTCGTAAAAGCTCAAAAACAAGCCGCTTTTTTTGTTGACAGGTGCAAAAAGGTGGTTTATAATTATGGGCATCTGTTCCGGCTTTTTGAGAGGAGGATTTTTTGAACATTTACAAAAGAATTATCAATACCCTTTGCACAGTCTTTGAAATCTTAGCTGCCGTAAGCCTTGGGGCTATGGTGGCGGTGGTGACCTGGCAGGTGGTGATGCGGTATTTTTTCAACAAGGCTCCCGGCTGGACCGAAGAAATAGCCCGGCAGCTTATGATTCTCTTTTGTTTTATCGCCATGTCTCTGGGAGTGCGGGATAAGGTGCACATCGCCCTCACCATCGTGGCTGACCGGCTCTTGAAAAAGTTCAG
>JAITOJ010000103.1 GCA_031290005.1 Treponema sp.
TTGCCTTCTTCCAGGGCGCGGGTTTCCGTGGCAGTGCCGTATTCGTCGGTGCCGCAGACGTACAGGGTGTCATAGCCCCGGCTCCGGCAGAACCGGGCGAATACGTCCGCGGAGAGAACTTGTATCAGATTGCCCAAGTGAGGGACGTTATTCACATAGGGCAGGGCGGAAGTGATGAGTCGTCGTGTCATGGGGATATAATAGGGGGTGCGGGCCGGGGTGTCAAGGGCGGGCGGAAAACCACGCTATTTTACGGGATTGACAAGATGCGCAGTTTATTATATACTATAACAAATTTTTGCGGTATTATACCGCCGCGCTGACCTTATGCGCAAAGGAGTCAACAAGTATGAAAAACAAAGGAATCGCAGGCGCTCTGCTCATTATGGGGCTTGTGCTCGCTTTCATCGCCTGTAGCAATTCAGCCGGTTCGTCGAACAGCGCTGGCAGCAGCAATACGGGCAGGGTAACCGTTGCCATTGGAACGGCGGCCCGCACTCTCATTCCAGAGGGATTTCAAAACACGCTGTACTACACTCTGGAATTCACCTCTTCATCGGGCCCCAGTTCGGTAAATGCCAGTATCCCGCCGTATCAGACCAGCAAAGTGGTGGTCCTTGAAGTCGGAGACTGGACCTTGACAGTTACCGGATATCCGTCAGAAGCTGAATCGACTGAACCAGACAAGGTTGCCGCCACCGGTACTTCTGACCCTTTTGCCATTACCAAAGGCGGCACAACCGTAGTTGCTGTACCGGTGACTGGCGACATTAATACTGGAAACGGTTCCCTGAGCTATACTGTTGGGTTTCCAGGCGGATTAACATCCGCGGCATTGTCAGTGGAGCTGGTAGCTGGCGGCGGCGATCAAACGGTAGACCTTCTGTCAAACGCTACGGGGACATTGACTTTGCCGGCTGGGTATTACAAGGTTACCGTGACCCTGCGCGATGAGGCCACCCGTTACATGATTGCCACGAAAACAGATATTGCCCACATCTATAACGGGATCACCACCCCGCTGGACTGGAAATTTACTCTTGAAAATTTTACTGCCCTGCCGGTGGCGTACATTTCCTTCACGTATGGTGATGCAGGAGCGTCCGCCTTCAGTCAGGAGAACTTTACCATTTACAAAGATGGGAGTGGGGGCGATACGCCCGCGAGTATGCATGTCAGTCTGGCCGACTCCAGCGACTGGGATGTCTCGCCTGCCCCTGCGTGGCAGATAGACGGAGAGATTCCTATAGATGGAGACAGTATCACGATAAACGCGGAGGATTATGCGGTGGGCAGTCATTCGCTGACCCTGAGGGTATCTAAAGACGTAATCCCCTGGACGCAGGGACTCCCTTTTACCGTGACATACGCGGCCTTTACTCCCGGTACGCCCATGACCAGCATAGAGGATCTTGCCGATTATCTCGATGATTACGACCCAATGACGTCCGGCGTGTATGCTCCGTTCCGAATCGCGCTAGATATCGACCTGGAAAACGATTTGGATGCGGAAGATGACCCGCTGGCAGAACTGTTTGCCGCGTTGACTCAGGTTATTGAGCTTGATTTAAGCGGGAGCACCGGCGCCGCGATTCTTGATGCAACAGATGTATTGGGGAGACAGAATCAAAATAATTTGGCGGCAATTGTTTTACCCGCTTCGCTGACTTCCATCGGAGCAGGAGCATTCAATAATTGTGGTGTGCTGGCATACGCTGTGGTACAATCCCCAACGCCGCCAACTTTGACCGCATATCCATTCCCTATGGATTGCGATATTTACGTGCCCGATAACCTTGTGGACGCCTACAAAACCGCAAGCATTTGGAGCGACCATGAGGATCGCATATGGTCAGTCGATGACCGGCCATAAATGTTCTGATACAGCCTGTTTGCTCCATGAGTGATTTTATCCAGCCCCGGATTCTGAAAGGTTTCCGGGATTTTTTGCCTGACTCCGAAATCGTCCGGGCAAACCTGACGGAAAATCTGACTGCCGCGTTCCGGTGGCGCGGTTTTGTGCCCATCGATACCCCCGCGCTGGAATATTCGGAAATCCTTCTCCGCAAAAGCGACGGGGAGACCGAAAAACAGGTCTTTCGTTTTGCCGATAACGGTGGTCGGGACGTGGCCCTGCGCTTTGACCTGACCGTGCCTTTTGCCCGTTTTGTGGCGGAACACAAAGACGAACTGTATTTCCCCTTCAAGCGTTACCATATCGCCAAAGTGTGGCGGGGCGAAAAACCCCAGGCGGGCCGTTACCGGGAGTTCGTCCAGTGCGACTTTGACCTGGTTGGTTCCGAAAGCGCTGCCGCGGACTTTGAAATCCTGGCCCTCATAAAAATCGCTCTGGAAGAAATCGGCGTTCCTCCGGTCACGATTCGCGTGAATCACCGGGGGGTTTTCAACGGCTTCCTTTCCCGGCTTGAATTAGGCAGCAAAAGCGAAGAAGTGTTGCGTACCATTGACAAACTGGCAAAAATCGGCAGAGACGAAACATCTGCGCTCCTTATGGACATCACCGGTTCCAGCGAAAAAGCCGGCGCTATCCTTGACTACGCCGCTGGGGCTGGTTCCTATGACGCCTCCCTCGATCTCATGAAGGAGATGGCTGGAGCCAGCGATGTCGCGGTCTCGGGTATTGTGCGCCTCCGGGAACTCCGGGCCATGATGGAAGCGGCGGGCATCGCGGACGCCTTTGTACTTGATCCGTCCATTACCCGCGGGCTTGATTATTACACCGGCCTGGTCTATGAAACGTTTCTGAACGATTTGCCCGCCATTGGATCCGTGTGTTCCGGCGGCCGCTATGATAACCTTGCGGGGCTGTACCTGAAAGAGCGGATTCCGGGTGTGGGGGCATCCATCGGTCTTGACCGGCTGATTGCGGCCCTGGAACAGCTTGCCCTTCTTCCCGCAAAATCCGGCTATCTGGAGGCGGAAATTTTCTGTCTGGACGCGGCCCTTGCCGCCCACTACCAGAAGATTGCCGCTGCCTTGCGGGAACAGAGGGTCGCCTGCGAAGTGTTCCCGGATGCGAAAAAAATTGGTCAGCAATACACGGTGGCGGAGAAAAAAGGCGTCCCGTTCGGCGTCCTTGTTTCACCGGAAGAGGCGGCGCACCACACGCTGACCCTCAAAAACCTTTTGACCCGTGAACAGTTTCAGGGCATCAGTGTGGAAAAAGCAGTGGAAATTATCCGCCAAAGCAGACAAATGCACTAGACAAAAAAATTCTTTTTTGCTATAGTTTTGACTCTGGCGCCGTACCCAAGCGGTAAGGGAGAGGTCTGCAAAACCTTTATGCAGCAGTTCGATTCTGCTCGGCGCCTTCCGGAAAAGACTGTATGTTTGCGGCCTTTTCCGTTTTCGGGTGTTCTGCCAAGCAAGCGCCCGTTTACATATTTCGGGAACCCGCAGCTTGGGGTTCCCATTTTTAACTGTAATTTTGGAGGCAGCAATGATTTTTCCATTGGAAGAATTGATTAAGTTTACCGGAAACATATACGAAATCACCTGCGCAGCCAGCCGCCGGGCATTTCAGATTTCCATGGTTCGCGACCCGGTGATTGAGGAAAATGAAGACAAGGTGGTCTCCATCGCGGCACGGCAGATTTTCAGAAAACAGGTGCAATACCGCCTCGAACAATAGTGTCATCCTCCCCCGCGCCGGTTTTGGTGATTTTTGCCCCCACCGCATGCGGCAAGACTGATTTGCTTTTTTCATTGTTTTCTTCCTGTGCGCTGTCTCCTTTTGCGGGCCAGGCAGAGATTATCAGCGCTGACTCGGTGCAAGTGTACCGCGGCCTGAATACTGGTTCCGCCAAACCCGGCCCGGAAGTGTTTTCAAAACTTCCCCATCACCTTATCGACCTTTACGAGCCATCGGAGCAGTTCACTGTGGGGGATTTTGTCCGTCAGGCCGATGAGCGCGTCCAGGAGATTTCCCGCAGAGGCAAGCTGCCTGTGGTGGCCGGCGGCGCGGGGTTTTATATCCGCCATTTTTTATGCGGCCTGCCTTCCACCCCGGAAGCCAGCGGCGAGACCCGCGCCCTGCTGCAAACCCGCCTGCAAACTGAAGGCGCCGGGGCGCTGTACCAGGAACTTGCCGTGCGCGACCCGGTGAGCGCAGCAAAAATCCACATCAACGATGGTTACCGGATTCTTCGAGCTTTGGAAGTCTGCATTGACGGCGGGAAACCACTCAGCGCGTATCCGGTAGAGGCCACACTTCGAAAAGCCTACCGATTTTGTGTCCTCATTTTGTATCGTGACCGGGAGGAGCTATACAGGCGGATTGACCGGCGGACAGAACTGATGTTTCACTCTGGGCTGGAGGAGGAAGTGCGGCGTCTGGCGGAACAGGGATACACAGAACATGACCCCGGTATGCGGGCTATCGGTTACCGGGAATTTTTCTGCCCCCACATTCGGCAAATTGCGGACCTTAAGGAACGCAGGGCCGCCTGCCTGGCGGAAATACAGCGGAACACCCGTCGGTATGCCAAGCGGCAGGAAACGTTCATGAAAGGCATCTTCGGGGCGCGTATGTTCCACGCGGACGACACCGCGGGGATTGCATCCCAGATTGCGGAGTTCTGTCGCGCTATGTAAAGAAATAAAACGGTTACATATTTTGCTAATCTGTTTCAGTAAAAAACCGAAAATAGAGTGAGGAAGTAAATATGAAACGGATTGGACTTGTGTGGATACTTTTATTGGTGGGATTTGCTCTTTTCGCTGCCTCAAAGCCGTCGATTGAGGGCCGCGCCATGGTAGCGAGTACGGATGTATTCCCGGCCGGACTTTTTGCGAAAGCTATTGGTTTTCTGCCTGGAGACAGTGTTTCAGTAAAAAATCCGGCAACCGGTAGCTCTATCAATGTAATGATCCTCGGCACTCTTGATTTGCAGGACGGCGTCGCGATTCTGCTTTCACCGGAAGCGGCGAGCAGGCTTTTTATCGCGAAAAATTCAAATACCCTTGTTTCGGTATCCAAACGAATAAGTGAATATGACGGTGGTATATTCTCCGCCCGAAAATCTCCCAGTGATCCGGATAATAATCCAGAGGACGCGCTCCCCCTGGAACTGGAAGAAAAAATGCAGAAACAGCAAAACCATCTTTCAGGGATTGACCCTGTTGGCGCTTCAGCTCCCATAGTTCTTCCGGACACCTATGCCCAAAGTCCAATCGAAAACAGCGTATACGCTCCCGATGTCCGGCCAACAGATGGCTTCAATACTGGCTATGGGCCAGATATTAGAATCGGGGGAGGAGTCAATAGCGCTGACATACCGACCCCTCCGATCCTCATAAGTAGTATGATGAATGAGCCCCAGGCAGCTCCGCCGCCGCCCGCGGAACTGCCAAAAATTGTTACTGTGCCGGACTCCGCGCCGACTGTAGTGCTCGCCCCTGTACAAGAACCTGCGGCTGTCTCTGTGCCTGCGGTGACCAGGGTGAATGATTCAGATGTAGCTAATGTCCGCGTATCAGACACTGGCAGCCTCGTTGATCCAGTTCCTGTTACTACTGAGCATCCGTTTGCGGGGCCGGTGGAACCTTTCAGAATTTCAGAGGAACCTACCGACCCGGTGTCGCCGGACACGGATCCTTTGATGATGGCGAAAAATCCTGACTATAATATAGCGCAGACAGGCGCGGATGTCAGATTGGCGGATTTTATCGACGGAGAATCTCCGGCCCCGGAAAGGACAAATAACGACATACAGGATTTTAGAATAAATCCTAATTCCGGTATGGCAAAGGCTGGGACTCAGACAGACGCCAATGTCAGGTTGACTGGTTTGCCGGAAACAGAACCGGAATCTGGAAGTTTTGTTCCTGTGTTGGAGCCGGTAATCGATATAAAAACTTCGGAGGATGACCGGCTGGCCAAGAGCGATTTCGTGACAGCGCAAAAAATAGATCCAGATACTGCGGAAAAAACAGCAGCCGGCTCCACAGAAACGCGGATTACTTCGGTAAATGCGGAAAATGTATCGGAAGAAGCAATCGTGCTTGACCACCAGCCACTTAAACCTCTTAAAATTGAAGGTGTCCGGTTAATGCCCGCGCCGCCACTGGAACCGCCCAAAATAGCGGCGGGACAGGCAGTGGAAGACGATGTTCCGGTCATCAGAGAAGATCATGCGGTGTCGCCGCTGGAGGCGATTGTGAAAAACGCGGAGCAAAAACCGGAGGAGCATGTGGTGGAAGCGTCGGCAATACCGGGGGAACATGTAGTGGAAGCACTGGCAATACCGGAGAAAAACCTGCCGCCCAGCGTTCCTGTGGCGGTCCCCGGCACGGAAAATAAATTGGCAAACATCATTGTGGAGTCCGCAAAACTCAGGGCCGGTTCGTATTATATACAAATCGCCACCCTGTCGGATGAAAAAAAGATTAGCACGCTGCTGGCGAATTACAGCGAGAAATATCCCTTTGCTCTGGTTCCCGCTCCCACATCCAGCGCCTATCAAATATTGGTGGGGCCGCTCAATGTTGACGAATATGGTGTTGTTCTGGCGAGATTCAAAAACAACGGATACAAAGACGCGTTTTTGAAGAAAATCAACTAGCAAAAAAAGGCTTCACAGAGCGCTGTGAAGCCTTTTTTTATATCGCCGTATTCGCGGGGATAACCGCGTCTTTTTTTATCACAATAATTCCATCGACAATTTTGTATTCATTGGTTTCCGCATTTTCGTATGCGGGTTTCATGCCGATAGTACAGTTGTCGCCGATGCGGGCATTCTTGTCGATAATGGCTTTGGCAATCCGGCAGTTTTGCCCAATGCCGAGGGGCGGAATATTATTCTGCCGCTCTTCCGGCTTTTCATAATAGTCAGCGCCCATGCAGACAATACCGTCAACCTGACTTCCCGATTCAATGACCGTCCGCACACCGATAACTGAATGCTGTATTTTCGCGTTATTGACGATACATCCTTCGCTGGTAATAGATTGGACAATTTCCGCATTGTTGAGCTTTGACGGCGGCAGATTCGGCTGGCTGGTATAGATTGGCCGCATCTCATCATAGAAATCAAAAGCCGGATTAATGGCGGCCAAGTCGATATTGGCATCGTAAAAACTCTTGATGGTTCCGATGTCTTCCCAGTAACCGCGGTGCATGAAGGACTGCACCTGGCGTTTGGCAATTTCGTGGGGAATAATTTCTTTGCCGAAATCAGTATAGCCGTTGTCCAGGGCCTCATCCATCACCCTGGCGTCAAAAATATAGATACCCATGGAAGCCAGATATTCTTTGTCTGGGGTGTCTTGCGTAATCAAGTTCGCGGGAATTTTCCAGTCCGCAATATCCATCTCAAGAGCGGGTTTTTCCATAAACTGAGTGATTCTGCCTTTTTTGTCGACCTTCATGATACCGAAGCCCGATGCTGCCTCGCGGTTTACCGCAGTGGTGGCAATGCTGATTTCAGCCTTGCTTTCAATGTGGTTTTTGACGAACTCCCGCAAGTCCATACGGTACAACTGGTCGCCGGACAAAATGATGTAATGGGTCGGTTTTTGGTTTCTGAAATGAATCGCGTTTTTACGCACCGCATCGGCGGTTCCCTCATACCAGCTTGAACGTTCCGGGGTCTGCTCCGCAGCCAGAATTTCCACAAAGCCCTGGGAAAACCGGTCAAATATGTACGAATTGTTGATATGCATGTGGAGGGACGCGGAGTTGAACTGGGTCAACAGATAAATCTGGTTATATCCTGAATTGATACAATTTGAAACCGGAATATCCACAATGCGATATTTCCCGCCAAATGGAACCGCCGGTTTTGAACGCACCAGAGTCAAGGGATAGAGCCGGGTTCCCTTACCGCCGCCTAAAATAATCGATATAATCTTCGACATATACTCCTCCTGCAACCCAAAAAATATGCACATAGTATAGCATTGTTTGAGATTTTTTACAATACTGCTATCCCCTGAACAATCGTAAGAATACCTTTTGCAGCGGCGTAAGCGCTTTGTTGAGCGTATCTTCCGGTTCATCCTGTTTTTGCAGTAAGGCGGCCAATTCCGCCACCGCTTCCGCGACAATCTTGCGCTCTTCCCTGCCGAGGGGTTCCACAATATCCGCGATAATGCGTACTTCCGGGCTTACATAATTTTGAACCGCTTTTTCGGTGCAGGATTTTTTGCCGGTTACTAGATATTCCACCGATACCCCCAAGGCTTGGGCAATTGCGACGGCTTTGTCGGCGGCAGGCATGTTGTTGTTATTGGTAAGTAAATAATTATCCAGGGTTTTCTTGGGAATTCCTGTTATTGCAGATAACTCTTTTACCAGCATACCGGAATAGTCTAATTCTCCTTTAAGATATTCACCAAAGCTCATAGAGACATGATACCCATAAATGCGTATCACCCTCTTGACACTATCTGCATTCGGGTATATTGTGAAATACTTGTTTATGGGTAATCTATTAAAATACGCGTTTGGGCGTAATCAAACCTATGGCTTTCCAAGTCATTTTCAGGCGGTGGCGGTATGCTCTTCAATTCGATAGATTTTGCTGTATTTTTACCGGTAGTTTTTATAGTATATTGGCTTATTGCCAATAAGAGTATCCGGCTGC
>JAITOJ010000072.1 GCA_031290005.1 Treponema sp.
TCAAACAAGGCGGCGCTCTTCTCATAAGAATTTATCTTAAAACTCATACATACCTCTCACTATCCTAAGTAAACCGCCACCCGGTCAAGCAGGCGGTTGATATTGTCCAGCATTCCCAGATTGCCCCGCATAGAAACCAGGCCCCGGCCCACGCAGGCTAAGGCGCTCACCTTGCCCTCGAACAATTCCCTGGCCAGGGTCATGTCCTTGAACTCCATAATCGCGTGGTACGCTTCCGGTGCCTGGGTGGAGCAGGAAAAGGCGTGGTCTTTGACGTGGAGCGCCCCCGCCGGCCCGTCGGCAATGGACAAGACCACCGTGCCGTCCGGGATATTCCCGGCGGTGAAGCGCCCGATTTCGTCATGGTTGGCGATTTGCACAATGGCCCGCACAATCATATAGAACATAATCGTGGTGCTGGCATTGAAGAATGCCGGGTCGGCTAAGTCCTCCGGCTTGGGCTGGAGGCAGTGCAGGAGTTCCTTGACAGAGGCCGGACGGTTCGGAAACAACCGCTTCAGGTCGCCCAATCCTCCGGGGATGCCCTTGAGGTAAATGCCGATAAGCGTTTTTGTGTCTTTCATAGTCACTGATGATAACACAGGAACCAGAAATGAGCAAGAAATAAATTTTTGTTATATTTTCGTTTTTTTATAAAAATCCCTTGACACTTTTTTTTGCCATCAGTATATTCCCTGTTACCGAACAACCGGTAACGTTACCGGTTGTTCGGTAACAAAACAGCAATGGAAGCGGAATGACACAGACGAAGGAAAACACCAAGGAAAAAATTCTCAACCAGGCTTTTGCCCTGCTTTCGGAGGCCACGGACTACGATATCGCCCTGGCTCAGATTGCCAAAGGGGTGGGCATTTCCAAGGCGGCGATTTTCCGGCATTTCAAAGACAAAGCGGCGCTTCTGGACGCCATGAAAGAGCGCTGCTTTGACAATTTGGCGGACGCCCTGTACGTTGATTTTCCCGAAATTGGCAAACCGGTTAAAACGTCGGAACTGATTAAAACGATAGTGCGATTTATCGCCGAAAAACCTGAATACTTTGGGGTAATGAAAAAAATGTGCGCCCACGCGCGGACCATGGAAGTCATGATCACGGAAGAATTCGGCAAACGGGGAATCCGGGCGCTCAAAACAAAACAGGACGCCCATAGCCCGGAGAAAATTTACGCCTTTACCACGGTGTTATATTGTGTGCTGCAATACCGGTTGAACGACGGGACGGCCAGGGTTGCCCCGTCGCTGTTTGCGGAACGGCTCACGGACTTTCTGATGACCGGCTGGCAGGAAATCCGGGAACTGAGCGGGGAAGAAAAAGAGCGGCTCAGCCAGGCCTGCGTTCTTGAACCGGAACTCATCCCGGAAGAAGACCGTTTTTTTTCCGCCCTGATACAGGTGGTCTTAAAATACGGCTTTACGGGCATTACGGTGGAACGGATCGCCGGGGAGCTGGGCATGGCCAAAAGCTCGCTCTATGCCTTCTTTGAAAACAAGGACAAGCTGGTGGAAGATCTGGTTAAAAAAGAAGTTACCTATCTGATTGCCGCGCTTTCGGAAAAACTGTCCGGGGTTACCGATCTGTCCTCCGCCGTCTACGTGTATCTTCACGTGGTGACCCGGTATCTGATTGCCCGGCCCGAACTGACGGTGGTGATTGTGTGGTATTTTGCCCGGGGCGGCACGGCGCCGGAACTGTACCGGGAGATTAACCCGGACGATGTGAGCGACGGGCTGCGCCTGCTCGTATCAAGCAATGCCCCGGACGTGGGTTGTATGGCCCAGTCCCACCGGACCGCCATGTGGCTCGCGTCCCTTCCGGTGTCCCTGATGATTCACCAGCTCCGGCATAACGGGGGGGGGGGTAGTTTTTTTTTCAACAATGCCGACGCGCTGATTGACCGGATTCACCGGCAAATCGGCCACCCGCTGCCGGATGACAGCGAGTGTATTTTGGAACCAAGGAGTTACACTATATGAAACTGAAAAAACGCGCGCTGCTTGCTCTGCTGGTTTTGCCGGGTGCGGCGCTCTTCGCCCAGGAAGCTCTGACCCTCACGGCGGATGACGCGGTGGACTACGCCCTCAAGAACAGCCACCAGCTTCAAAGCGGGGCTATCGACCTGGAAATCAAAAAGCGCGCCAGCGACACTTCCTGGAATGTGTTTCTGCCTACGGCCCAGGTGTCGGGAACGCTGAGCCGGGCCAACGAAGTAGCTGATACGATGGGAGCGATGATGTCTGGTCTTGCGCCCTTATTTCAGGCTATGCAAATCCCGATTCCAGCTTCCGCCGCCGTCGAAGAATCCGACCGTTGGCGGGCTGTCGGCGGAATCAGCCTTTCATTCACCTTCAGCGCGGCCATGCTGGAAAGTATGAAAGCCTCCCGCCAGAGCTATGAGGCGGGGCGTATCACCTGGGAGCAGACCCTCAAGCAGACCGAGCGGGATGTGCGCAAAATGTTTTACAGCCTGCTTTTGATGCAGGAAAGCCTGAAGTTGCAGGAAGTGAGCCTGGGAAGCGCAAAAACCCGTGCGGAACAGGCGGAAATCAACTACCGCAATGGCCGCGTGCCCCAGCTTTCCCTCCTGCAAGCCCAGGTGGCCTACGAGAACCAGAAACCCCAGGTGCTCAAACTACAGCAGACCGTGGACAACAGCCTGTCCACCTTCGCGTTTTTGCTGGGCATGGGCGCGGGCACAAAAATTCGGCTTGAAGGCAAAATCGAACCGGCATATTACGACCTTGACGCCGCTTCGCTCATTCAGGACAACCTGAACAGCCGTCTGGACTTGCAATCCCTGAACTGGAATATCGCGATTATGAACACCCAGCTCAAAGCCATCAATCTGCAGTCCGTTACTCCGGCCCTCCAGTTAAGCTGGAACTATCAGCCCGTGGCGGCCATGACCGCCCTCAAGGACGGCGCGGACGACCCTTGGTCTGACAACGGCGGGCTTTCACTCACCTTGGCCTGGAACCTGACAAACCTGCTCCCCTGGTCAACCCAGCGGCAGCAGGCCAAGGACTTGCAGGCCAATATCGCAAAGCTGGGCCTTTCCATGGGGATGCTCACCGACCAGGCCAGGAATGAGATAACCTCCCTGGTCAATTCCCTGGACTTGTCCCGTTCCCAGCTCGCGGCAATGCAGGCGAATATTGACCTGGCCCAGCGGGCCTACGACATGACCGCCGCATCCTATCGCAACGGCACCACGGAACTGCTGGATTTGCGGGACGCGGAGAATTCCCTGAACCAGGCGAAGCTGGGGCTTTTGAATGAGCAATTCACATACCTGTCCGGCGTGCTGGACTTGGAATACGCGCTGAATACCAAGTTGGGAAAATAGGAAAATGGAAAAAAGACTGCAAATACGGAACAGTACCGCGGAATTTTTGATTTTTACTCATCAGGCACAGGAAAACGGCATCGAGGTGCGGGTGCAGGACGGCACAGTCTGGCTCAGCCAAAAACTGATGGCCGCGCTGTTTGATTGTTCCATAGATAATATCGGCTTGCATCTCAGGAATATTTTTGCTGAAGGAGAATTACCCGCAAATTCAGTTGCCGAGGATTCCTCGGCAACTGCCGAGGAATCCTCGGCAGTTCGGAATAATGGTAATCCGGTTATTAAGGAATTTTCGGTAGCCGCTTCGGATGGCAAATCGTATAAAATAAAACATTACAACCTGGATGCCATTATCGCGGTGGGCTACCGGGTAAATTCCAAACGGGCCACCCAATTCCGCCAGTGGGCAACATCGGTGCTGAGGGATTACGCTCTGCGGGGATATGTGATTGATAAAAAACGTATGGAAAACGGCGCGTTTTTGGACGAGGATTATTTTGAACACCTGCTGGCGGAAATCCGGGAAATCCGGTTGAGCGAGCGGCGGTTTTATCAGAAAATCACGGACATTTACGCCACCGC
>JAITOJ010000116.1 GCA_031290005.1 Treponema sp.
ATGGGGAGTACATGGGCCGATTACAAATCCTTAACGTACACGGTGATGATTGAAGATCAGGCAAGCTTTGATCAGACCGCTGTCCGGATGTATGTTGCGGGAAGCTACAGCGCAAGCGATTTTGTCGGTGGCATACACACTAGCTCGAGTTGGGGCGGTGAGAGGCTGATTACCATTACTGATAACAGCACCCTGGCGGAGCAATTGGGAGTTGACGGCCCGAACAAGTGGGCGACCTTATCAAATGAAATAAGTGCCATGGCCGCTGGCTATCATTTACCTGAGGCCGCTGAGACCGGTCCCTTCTACCTCGCCTTTGGCCCGACACTTAACCCCAACAGCAATCGAGCTGGCAGCATTACGTTCTACATCAAGGATATTGCCCTGGTTAAGACTGACGGGACAACGAAACTCTACGCCGATGCTCTTGATACACCCGTTGGCAGCGTTACCGTTGGCGAGCTATGGTGCAAGTTCGACGTTAACGATGGAACCGTTATCCGTACCGTAGTGCCGGAACCCACACCTGCCCCGTAAGTGAACTCCCGCGGCCCGGAGTTTTGGGCCGCGCAACTGCCCGCAGAGTCCTGCGGGCGGTTTTAATCTAAACATGGAGCTTTACAATGAAGACAAAAATGAAACTGTTTGGAATATTCGGCATAGCGCTGATATTCTGTTTTGCGGTTCTGGGCTGCCCGGCAACCCCTGTTGATGAAGACGATATTCCAGATCTCACTGACTCAGGAGTTGGCTCAATAGTTATTACCGCACATCCGGCCAGCATTGATTATGTCGAAGGCGACACTATCGATCCCTTAACGGTTGCGGCCGCGGTAAGCGGCGGCGGAACGCTGTCCTATCAATGGCATAGCAATACTTCCTATGCCAGTACCGGCGGTACGGCTATCAACGACGCAACGTCCGCTTCGTATGCGCCGCCCAACCAGGCGGAGGCGTTTTATTACGTGGTGGTTGCCAATACCGTTGATGTTGACGGAACTCCCGCGACTAAAACGGTAAACTCAAACCCGGCTCGTATCCGTGTGCTCTCAAGCGCTCCGGCGGCGCCCGCGGCATCCCTTACCGTGACCGCCAACAAGCACCAGTACGTGCGCGGGTTTGGCGGCATGTCCGACGTGTGGACTTCTCCTGACATGACGGTCAAGGACATCGAGACCATGTTTAATCCGGTAACCGGTCTTGGCCTTAATATGCTCAGAATATGCCTGTATCCGTACATGGACGATATTATCAACAATATCGAAATACCCACCAAGAACAGCTCGGATTGGTACAACCTCGTAAAAGTGGTGAACAAGCACAACGGCTATGTTCTGGCAAGCCCCTGGACCCCTCCCGCGGAATGGAAGAACACCGGAGACCGGAACGGCGGCTCGCATCTGTTGGAGGCATATTATGGCACGTATGCGAACCACCTGAAAGAGTTCGCCCAGAGAATGTTGGACAACGGCGCGCCGATTTACGCGGTTTCCATTCAAAACGAACCCAACTTTCAGGCAGCTTATGACGGCTGCGAGTGGACCGCGGCGCAGCAGCAGAAGTTCTTTAAAGAGCAGGGACACTTTACCGACGGCGTAAAAGGCTTTGGCGGCGGAAAGGAAATCCCCACAGTGCTCACCATGACCGGGGAAGTCGCCAATACCGTATCCTGGAACAACGCGGCGTTGAACGACCCCGATGCCTCAAAAAACATCGACATCGTGGGTTACCATATTTACGGCAGTCTCGAATCCCGCTATGCAAACGCGCTGGACAATCCGACCAAGCCCAAAGAAACCTGGATGACCGAGCACAATCTCAATACTCCTGGTGACTATGTGAGCGATTCCTCCTGGGCCAAGGTATGGATCTTTGTTGATGAAGTAAATCACTGCATCGCGAACAACGACAGTGCCGCTTTTATCTGGTGGTACGCGAAACGTTTCTATAGCTTTATTGGCGACGGCGAGTACGGCACGATCGAAGGCGAGCCGCTCTGGCGCGGTTGGGCCATGTCCCACTTTGCCAAATATGCCAGCGATACCACGAGGGTAGATCTTACTGCTGACGGCATTACCAATTTTGGTAACGGCACCACCAACATCGTAAAAGGTACGGCATACGAATCAATGGACGGCAATGCTTACACCCTGGTTTTCTACAACAAGGGCAACAGCGAGGTGGGGGACATTCAGATTAACCTCCCCGCAGGTTTTACCGCAAGCAATGCCTCTGCCGTAATAACTGATGGTACCAGCAAGCAAGCGCCTCACCTTATTGCCTTAAGCCGGGACAAGAAATCGGGCGTCGTAACGCTGCCCGCTTCCGCCATAATCTCGGTGAAATTTGTAAAATAGTTTTTGGTTAAACGGGTACGGAATTTTCCGTGCCCGTTATTTTTTAATAAGCGATACACGTTAGTACGTCAGGAGGAATTTCATATGAAAAAGTTTTTTATGCTGCCAGTTCTGGCGGCGCTGGCCATTGGCTCCGTTTTTGCCCAAGAGTTTACCGTATCAGGTGAACTGAAAACCGGCTTTTACTGGGAACGAAAACAGCAGGGAGATAATGAAGTTGAAGAGACTGGGTATGTTCATAACAACGATGACGCCGGCGCTAATCAGGGGCGGTTTCGCCTGAACATGCAGTTGGACAAAGAAAATGTCGGGATGAAGGTCCGGTTTGAACAAACCCTATGGACCACGAGTACGCCCGGCTGGGCCTATTCGTTTGCCTACGGTTATTTTCTGGATAACCAGCTCAAGATTTCAGGCGGCAAGCTGGGCGATTCTCCTTGGGCGGCAGGCGGGCCTGAACGCTGGGACGAACTGGATACCAAAATCGGCATCCGTACGGAACTAATGCCTCAATTTATCCCCGGCCTCAATATCGGTTTTGTACTGAACGACTGGGACCAGGGACTGAATATTTCCACTACAAACAAAACAATCGACGAATTGCTCAAGGAAACCGTGCTGGGCGCTTCCTATGAAAATGATTATTTTGGGGTGCGTGTTGCGTTCCGTGGAGATAGCATACTGGATAACGACGCTAACCGCCAGGATGACGGCAGCAAGCTGCTCTACCGCGTGGAAGAACGGGCATTGCAGAAGGTTCTGGAAGGTTTCCAGATTTGGGCTAATGGTTATTATGATGGGATACAGTCCGAGAAAGGGCTGGTTTATTACAACTGGCTGTATTTCCAGTACGCCCCGGAGGTTTTTACCACCCAGATCCGTGTGGGTCTTGACGCCGCCGAAGCTAACCGGCAGGTGCTGCATATACGTCCCAGTTTTTACTACAACTTGTTTGACAAACTCGTAACTGCGGGTCTTGCCTTCTCTTATCGCCAGGACTTCGGCAGCAAATACAGCGAAGGTTCGCCGTATCAGCAATTGTGGATTGAACCGCAGATTAAGCTAAACCTTGCCAACACTTATGTTGCCCTGGTGTACAGATACAGCAACGAATACACCTCTCTGGATCAGATCACGGAGACCCATTGGGTCAATCTGCGTTTGGTGTTTACGTTCTAAATTAAGGAGAAAACATGAAAAAGCTCATTGTATCGCTTTTTGCGATATCCGTTTTTGCGGCATTTCTGATCGGCTGCCCCGCGGAACCGGAAAACAGCGGGCCTGACCCGTTACCAGTGGACAATGGACCGGCCCTTGCGGATCAGCTTTCCGCTGAAGAACTGTCGGCGCTCTTTACCGGCCTTACCCTGAAAACTTCGCTGAAGCAGAAATACACGGACCACAACCCGCTGATAACCCATGACTTTGGCGCGGATCCCTGGGGGCTGGTCTACGAAGACCGGGTGTATCTCTACCTCACCGGAGACGCCCTGCAATACAAAGACGGCCAGCTTATGGTGGAAGCCTACGGCAATATACAAACCCTTCACATCATATCATCCGGGGATATGGTGAACTGGCAGGACCACGGGCATATAAAAATCGGCGGGGCGGACGGGCTTGCGCCTTGGGCGAACAACGGCAACGGAAACGCCTGGGCGCCCTGCGCCGCGTACAAGGTTCTGGACGGGAAAGCACGTTTTTTCCTGTACTGGGCAGATAGCAGCCGGGGCATCGGCGTGTTGACCTCAGCCAGTCCCACCGGCCCCTGGACTGATCCCCTAAAAGGCTACCTTGTGAGCCGTGAGACCCCCACCTGCTCCGAAGCGGAAGTGGTGTGGCTCTTTGATCCCGCCGTGCTGGTGGACGATGACGGAAGTGCGTACCTCTACTTTGGCGGCGGCACCGACGGCAAGCCCGCCGACAATCCGGGGACGGGCCGGGTGGTCAAGCTGGCCAACAACATGATACGCCTTGACGGAGACCCTGAGCAATTAACCGTGCCCTATCTGTTTGAAGATTCGGGCATCAACAAAATCGGCGGCACCTATTATTACTCGTACTGCACCAACTGGGGCACCGGCGGGAATAATCTGGGCATCAGTTCTTCCCAGATTGCCTACATGACCGCCCCTACTCCCAAAGGCCCGTTCACCTTCGTTGCGAAGATCCTCAACGCCCCAACGGCTATGTTCCCCGGTACGTCCGGCGAGAACAACCACCACAGCATGTTTCAGTTTAAGGGCCAATGGTACATGAGCTACCACACCGAGACCCTCGAAAAGGCGATGAAAGAAGCCGGCGAAATGCCCGCGCAACTCCCTCACCCAACAACCGGTGTGCTTCAAACGGATTCCCGCTACCGCAACCCGCACATTGACGCGGTTACTATAAACGGCGACGACTCAATCGAGCTAATTAGCGGTACCATGGCCGGCGTTGCCCAGGTTGGCAGCCACGATCCCTACAAAGTCACCGAAGCCGAAACTATCGGCGTGATGGCCGGAATCAAGCTAACCGGAGACGCCGCCGCGTCGTCGAAGATGGCGGTTACCGACATTGAAGACGGCGACTGGCTTGCCCTGTACGGCGTTGATTTTGGCAGCGCCGGGGCGAAACAGTTTTCCTGCCGGGTGAAAGCGCCGCAAAGCGGTTTGGGCGCGATACAGATCAGGCTGGATTCGCCTGAAGGAACCGTTGCCGCTTCCGCCTCGATCAAACTTGCCGAAGGAGAAACCGGCGGGGCGTATTCCGAGTTGACGGTGGATCTGATGCAGCCGCTTACGGGCGTACACGACCTTGTCTTTGTGTTCCACGGTGAAGGCTGGGAATTTGACCAGTGGCGCTTTATTCAATAGACTTATTGAAGATTATGTTACGCGGCAAGTTGACTGCTGTTCTGGCATTTACTATTCTTGCCTTGGGTATGTTATCGTTTACCAATTGTGATGGCGATGATTCCGGCGTCAGTGAAACGCCTGTTGACCCTATCCCGTCCGTCCCGGATCAGAATTTCCATATTTACCTTTGCTTTGGGCAATCCAATATGGAAGGGTACAACGGCGCATATTTAGGCGATCAGAAAATAAAGGACGAGGACCTGGGGACTGTAGACGACCGTTTCCAGCTTTTAGCCGCGGTCGATATGCCCGCTTTAGGCAGAGTAAAAGACACTTGGTCTACGGCTACCCCTCCCCTTTGCCGCGCCAATACGGGCCTCTGTACCGCGCAAGGTTACCGGCGACATCGAAGTCTACAGATGGATAAGACGCACGTATCAAATTGTTTGGGCTATATCTTGTGATAGAGATGGTTCTTCAAGATAAACCGATGAATAGCCATAACGCCAAACACTGCCACCGCGCCCACAATATCGGTGAAGTAGCCCGGTATAATCAGCAAAAGACCCCCTGCCACAACGATAAGCCGCCACCAGGGCTTGGTGGGGCCGTTGATGTAGCCGATGAAACCCTCGCTGATGCCGATCATGCCGATAATGGCGGTGATGAACATGGGAAGCGCGTCCCAAACCGTGCCGCCGATAAGTATCATCTTGGGCGACAGGGCGAACATATAGGGGATGATAAACGCGCCGATGGCTATTTTTGCGGCATTCAACCCGGTCTTGAAAGGGTTACTCTTGGCAATGGCGGAACCCGCATAGGCAGCCAGTGCCACCGGTGGGGTGATATCGGCGATGATGCCAAAGTAGAAGCAGAAGAGGTGGGCCGCCAAAAGGGGCACCCCAAGGTTTATCAGAATGGGAGCTGCCACGGTGCTGGTGATGATGTAGTTTGACGTGGTGGACACCCCCATCCCGAGGATCAGGCTCGTGATCATGGCGCACATGAGGCCCAGCAGCACATTCCCTCCCACCAGTTCGAACATCCCCCCGCCGATACGCTGGCCCAGCCCGGTGAGGGTTACCATGCCCACGATGATGCCGGCGGTGGCGCACGCTGTGGCCACGCTGACGATGCTTTTCCCGGCACTAGGCAGCGCCGAGAGTATTTGTTTCACTGGAACGCGTGTATCTTTCCGCAAGAAAGGAATGAGTATGGCGATGCAGATGCCCCACAGCGCACTCCTTGTGATGGTGAATCCGGCGAGCATAAAGTAGATGATGGCCACCAGCGGCAGAATCAGTTGCCCCTTTTTCCTGAGCAGCGGCCAGATAGGCGCCAGTTGATCTTTTGGCAGCCCCTTGAGCCCATTTTTCTTGGCCTCAAAGTGGACCATCACCCAGATGCCCGTGAAATAGAGGATCGCCGGAACAATGGTATGTTTCATCAACGTGGAGTAGGGGATGCCCACGATGTCGCTGATGAGAAAGGCTGCGGAGCCCATCACCGGCGGCATGATCTGGCCCCCGGTGGACGCGGCCGCTTCTACCGCTGCGGCAAACTCGCTCTTATAGCCCAGTTTCTTCATCATGGGGATGGTGAAACTGCCGGTACTCACTGTGTTGGAGACCGAGGAGCCGCTGATGGTGCCCGTCAATGCCGAGGCGAGGACCGAGACCTTTGCCGGCCCGCCCGCGGCCCATCCCGCCAGGCTCGTGGCCGCGTCGATAAAGAACTGGCCGATGCCCGTTTTTTCAAGGAACGCGCCGAAACAAATAAATAGGAATATAAACGTGGAACTCACCCCCAGGGGATTCCCTATCACCCCTTCCGTGGTGATGAACAGGTGAGTGATGATGCGGTTTACGCTGTAACCCCGGTGGTGCAGGAATCCGGGCAGGTACTTCCCCGCGAAGCCGTAGAGGATGAAACTGGACGAAATGATCACGATGGGCGGCCCCACCACCCGCCAGCAGGCGAGGAGCACCAGAAAAATACCTACCCCGGCAAAGAGTATGTCCATCTTTTCATAGGCGCCCGCGCGAAGTTGCAGCTCCTTGTAGTTGTAGAGGAAATAGGACACCACACCCATAAAAACCAGCGCTAGCAGCAAGTCCGGAATGCTGTGCTTGTTCCGGTCGGTTTTCTTTGTAGCGGGGTACATGATGTACGCCAGGGAAATGGCAAAGCCCAGGTGCGTGTACCGCACTATCTGCTGGGGAAAACGGTTCGTGATGGACGCGTACAGTTGGAAGCAAGAGAAAATCACCAGCATGACGGTGAGCGCCGTGTCCTGACGACCGATGAAATTCTTGTACTTTGATTCCCGGTCGATAGCGCTCAGATCAATGTCTTCGGTTATAGTCCGGTTGTACTTGGCAAATATATTGAAAGCCATAAAAGTATTCTTCTCCTCTCTTTTTTGAAAAAAATATTAAAAAATTGAAAGGCTGTTTCAAAAGCGCGCCCCTTTGAAACAGCCCCTTTTATTTATAGGTTGTTGGCCGGAACAGCGAGGCCCTTTTCCTTGTAGAACCGGGCGGCGCCGGGATGCACATTGCCGTTAATCCCCCGGAAAGCGCCTTCCAGGGTGACGTAGTTGGCGCGGCTATTCAGTTTCCGCAGTTCTTCGATGTTGTCGTAGATCGCCTTGGTGATGGCGTAGACCTCGTCCTCGGGAATATCGTTCCGTACGGCGAACATGGCGATCACCGATACGCTGGTGACGGAGTGCCCCAGGTTATACTGGTCATCCGGGGTGGTGTAAGCTGAATAGAAGGGATACGCGGCCACCATCTTCTGAAGGTGCTCCGCGTCAATCGTAACGACCTCGATCTTGCCCGTGAGGCTCAGTTCGGTAACGTTGGCATTGGGATAGCCCGAGCACAGGAAGAAGGCGTCGATCTGTCCGTCCTGTAGGGCATTCTTGGCTTCCGCCGGAGCGAGGAAGCGCTCGTCGACGTCATCGTAGTTCATGCCATAGGTGGCCAGGACCTGGCGGGCGGCAACCTCGTAGCCGGAACCTGCGGCGCCCACGCAGACCTTCTTGCCCTTCATGTCCGTCACGTTCTTGATGCCGCTGGCCTTGGTCACCACGATCTGCACCATCTCCGGGTAGATTGCCGTGATGGCAGAGAAATTCTTGATGGGCTTGCCGGCGAACAACTCGGTGCCCGACAGGGCGTAGTGGTTCACGTCGGTTTGAATGAGGGCAAACTCATTCTCATTGGACCCCAGCAAACGGGCGTTTTCAATAGACCCGCCAGTAGAGGTGACGGTAAGGTTGATGCCCGTATGGCTCGAAATCACCTGGCTCATCACGCTGCCGAAGCTGTAGTAACTGCCCGTGGCCGTGCTGGTGGCCATGAGGTAGGACTTGGGGGCAGCGGGTTTGCTGCTACCACCTGTATCCTTGCCGCCGCCGGCATAGACCACCGCACTCGCGCAGAAAATCAGCGCGAACATCCAAAGTTTTGTAAACTTTCTCATAATTTCCTCCAAACAAAATATTATTTCTTCCCGATAAACAGGATTGAAACCAAATTACCAAAATATACTATTTTATAGTATCAGAGAAATCTTATTGTGTCAAGAAAAGATGAATAGCATGCAGAGAAAAGAGGCCGGAGGTTTGCCAAGGATGGCAAGTTTAGTGAAAATAGCATAGACATATTGACACACCTTCCGTCCCTGCCTATGGTGTTTCCATGAAAGTCACTCTGGAGGAAGTTCTGGCTGAACGGGAACGCCGCGCCCTGAGGCAAAAAGAATTGCTCTCCCAATACAACAGTCCCTTGATTTGCCTGACCCTTAATATGCCGGGAGAAGAAAAAACTTTTCCTTGGGCTGAGCGCTGCTTCCACGAGGGCGAACAGATTATCCTGCTTAGATTAGAGGCGGAAGGGATAGCGGCGAGATACGCCGAATCGTCCACAGGAAACGCCGGATACGCGGCATTCCTGTGCGTTGACGCACCGGCGGAACAAGTAAAAGCCCTGGCTTGCGGCATTGAGGAGACCCATCCATTGGGGCGGTTGTTTGACATCGATGTGTTTTCCGCAAAAGGTGAAAAATTGTCCCGCAAGAAGGAAGGGCGCCCCTGCCTGGTCTGCGGAAAAAACGCCTTTGCCTGTGCCCGAAGCCGCGTCCACGATGTGACGGAAGTCTCCAATGCGGCGCGCTCGCTGATGAAACGTTTTTTGCGGGGTCAACTGGAAGATAGTATCGGGACTGCCTCGGCAAAGGCCCTGTTGTATGAAGCGGCGGTCACGCCAAAGCCCGGGCTGGTTGACCGGGCAAACAGCGGCGCGCACCGGGATATGGACTTTTTTACGTTTATCGACTCCTCAGCGGCGATTACTTCCTATTTTCGGGATTGTGCCCGGATGGGGTTTGAAAGCGCCGGAGCGGATGTCCTTGACCCGGAAACCCTCTTTGAATCCCTGCGCCAGGAAGGGAAAATCGCCGAAGCGCGAATGCGCCGGGCAGCCGGCGGTGTAAATACCCACAAGGGGGCGATTTTTTCTGTAGGCCTGCTGAGCGCCGCCTACGGCAGGCTTTTCCACGCCGATGAATCCCCTGCCCTTTCGGATATAGCCATCCTGGTGCGCGCCATGACTGCCCGGCTTTTGGATGATTTTTCCCGTCCAGGCTGCGGGACTGAAAAATCACACGGACAGGGACTCTTCGAACAATACGGCGTTACCGGTATCCGGGGTGAGGCTGCTGCCGGGTTTCCGTCGGTCTGCGCTCATTCCTACCCGCTCCTCTCGACGCTGCTTAAAAAAGGCGTCCCGCCCAACGGCGCGGGAGTGGCGGCGCTTTTCTCCCTCATGAGCCAGGTGGACGACACCAACATCCTGCACCGTGCCGGGATTGACGCCCTGCAAAGGGTACAAAAAGAAGCGGCGTCGGTTCTTGCCCAATATCCGCCGGAAGCGTTATGCCAAAAAACCGGCCTTGAAGCCTTGTACCAAAAAGCGCGGAAACTGGACGAACAGTTTACCGCCCAAAACATCAGCCCCGGCGGTTCCGCCGATTTGCTGGGGGTCACATTTTTTCTGTATTTTCTGCTGAATTCCAAGGCAAGGTCAGCCTGATTTATGAGACAATTATCAGAATCAGATGAATCGCCTGAGGGAACAGGGTCATCACCGCCAAGAGACGGGTAACCTGTAAAATCATAATGTCCGGGTTTTCGACGCCCAAATCCGAGGCAATAAGAGCCATATCAGATGCCCCGGCAGGTATGGTAATCAGCATGGACTCCCGCCGGGTGAACCCGCAGAATTTTTGGATGATTTTTCCCGTCAGAAAACAGTTTGCCATATATCCGGCGATTATCACGGCCAGGGGCAGGGCAAGGTAGCGCATTTCCAGCACGTCTTGCAGGAAAATCCCCGCCCCCACATAGCAGCCGCTCAAAACCTGGGCGCATTGTTTAATCCGCCGGGGAATCCAGGCAAAGTCAAACAGCAGTTTCAGAATAAGCACCGCGATAATGGAAAACACAAAGGCCCCCGCCGGGATTGGGGTCAGCCGCCCAAAAATACCCGCGATTGAACCCGCCGCCAGGGTGGCCGCACAGGAGAGCCAGGATTGAGCGAAGGGCTTTCGTTTCGGCAAAACCCCGGAGGCGGCGCGTTTCTCCCCGGCGGGTTTGGGAACTTCCGGCGGCGCGTTTCGTTTTAAACGCCGTGTATCATACGTCAGGATAAGGGATGGGAACACCCCCAGGCCGAAGATGAGCCGGGCGGTCTGCATCACCGCCACTTTTGGCGTGTCCGCCCCCATATCCGCCGCGATAATCGGGGTATCGCTGATGCCCCCCGGCACGGCGGACATGAAAGCTGTGGCCCAATCCAACGGGCTTACCGTGTGAATGACAAAACCGGCCAGCACAGTCAGCGTAAAAAAGCCGCCCAGCATTATAAGCATGGGTTTCAGGATTTTCGGCAGCCGTTTGATGTCGCCGCGCTCTAGGGAACAGCCGATAAAGGCTCCGGCGATGATTTGCACCGTTGTTTTGGCAAACCGGGGCATATATCCCGCGCCGGACAGGATGTTCAGCAGCGCCGCGCCGATAATCGCCCCAATCATGAGACCCCCCGGAACTTTGAGTTTTGCCGCCAAAAGCCCGAAAGCAATGCCAGAGGCCAGGGTTAAAAAAAGATTGAAAATCAGCGTACTTCTTTCCATAATAACCGCCTCAGGCAAGCGGCGCGGTGCTTTTCCGGACAACCAGGGACGGCTGGATGAACTCGGAGGGAACGGCTTGTCCCTTTTGATTGAGATTCCTGATTACATTCACGACCTTCCGGGCAATCCGGTCAAAATGAACTGACACCGTAGTCAGAGGAACATACAAGTCGGCGGCAAAGGAACAATTTCCGTAGCCCACCACCGAAAGCTGTTCCGGAACCGGAATACGCAGTTCATAAGCGCGGCGGAGAATCCCGGAGGCTATTATATCCGACCCGGTGATAATGCCGGTTACCCCCTGTTCAAGGAGGCCGCCTAAACTCTCGTATCCCGCATCTGCTGTGTGGGATTTAAAAATCACCGGTATGCCCGCCGGGTCGCGGTCGAATTCCCTCAGGGCTTCCTGGATTCCGGCAGAGAAACACGAGACCGCCCAGGAATCCTGAGGCCCCAGGATACAGCCGATGTTCCGGTGCCCCAGTTCCAGCAAATGAGTTGTTCCCAGATAACCGCCCTGCCGGTGGTCAGGGGCGAAGGAATTTGAGAGAGCCGGGCTGCCCGCAGGGGCAAGGGAAAACAGGGGAACTTCCGCCTTTTCCAGAAGGCCCGCATACACGGAATAGAAAGCCTCGCCCAAAAGAGACGGGTCAAAGATGGCCGCATCCGCCCCCCGGCGGAGCACGGTCTCTATTGCTTCCAGGCAAGCTTCGCCGTCCCCCTGGGGCAGGGACAAAATAAGGCTGTACCCGGCATTTTTACAAACACGCTCAAAGGAATTCACCATATCGGAGGATGTATAGTAGCCGCCTTCGGAAAGTATCAGGCCGATGGTATTGGTTTTTTTGGTCGCCAGGCTGATTGCCGCCTGATTGGGGGAATAATGCATCTCTTCTGCCGCTGATTCGATAATCTGCTTGGTTTTCTCGGAAATCCGGTTTTCCTTTTTGTTCAGTACCAAGGATATGCTGGTGATAGAAAGTCCGGTTTTCCTCGCGATGTCCTTTATAGTAACGCCCATGCCTTCCTCATTACTGGTGATAAAACGCTTTATCACAGTATAGGACAGGAAAGAAATAAACACAAGACAAAACCGGAAAAAATCATAAAAAAACAAGGATTTTGTCAAAAAAATCATTGACAATTCTCTATTTATACCCCAATATTATATGTATTGATAAAGCGTTTTATCAAACCGCGCGGTGTACGGAAATGTGTCAGGGTGTTTATGAAAATTGAGACCTTTCAAACCAATTTAACCCCCTTTAACCGGGACGTAACCTTCCGTGTTATGACCCCGGACGGATATGAAGTCGGCGACCGGCTTTATCCAGCGTTATATATGAACGACGGGCAGGATGTCTTTTATGACGAGGGCAGCGTGACTGGTCACAGCATCCGTTACGCAAAATATTATACCGAATACGCCAAATTCCTGCCCCAAATCATTATCGTGGGCATTGATTGTCCCCTCACCAATCAGGAACGGAGCAGGCAATACACCCCCTACACAAAACAATTTGACGTGCCGGAATGGAGTTCTTACGAAAAAGAAGTGGCCGGGTCGGGCAGGGAATATCTGGAATGGATTGTCCGGGAACTCAAACCCTGGATTGACGAAAACTACCGCACCCGGAAGCAGGGCGCTTATACGGCTATGGGCGGTTTTTCCAGCGGCACCATCATTTCCACCTATGCGCTTCTGACCTATCCTGATGTTTTTTCCCGTCTCATAGCCATCAGCGGCTCTTTTTATATCTGGATGGACTGCATTGACCAGACCCTGGCGCAGGCAAACCTGGATCACGTGAAATATATCTATCTGGACGTAAGCACCAGGGAGCAGGGCCGGATTACCACAGCGGAGCAGTTTCTTGAGGGCACAAAAATGATGTATGAACGGTTTTCCGTTTGCGGTTTTGATGAAAATCAGTTAAAATATCAAATTGTCAAGGGTCTAACCCATACCCAGGGCGGATGGCGGCTGCGGTTTCCTGACGCTGTCCGCTGGATATTTCAGGATGTAGCATGAGGAGATGATTATGGCAGATATGGTAAAATTGTACAAAACCGGAGCATACTTGATTGGCGGCTCCCTGATACCGGACAACGAAGAAGGGGCGGCAAAGCTGCGCTCCCTGGGCAAGGCGGCCTCCCCTGAGGAATGCCGCAAACGCACCATCGCGTATGCGATTTTGTCCGCCCACAACAGCGGGAGCAACGGCGACTCGAATCTGACCCTTACATTCGACTCCCTCACCTCCCACGACATCACCTACGTGGGCATTATCCAGACCGCCCGGGCAAGCGGCATGGAACAGTTCCCCCTGCCCTATGTGCTCACCAACTGTCACAACAGCCTGTGCGCCGTGGGGGGCACCATCAACGAAGACGACCATTTGTTCGCCCTGTCGGCGGCAAAAAAATACGGCGGCATTTACGTGCCTCCCCACCTGGCGGTGATTCATTCCTATAACC
>JAITOJ010000129.1 GCA_031290005.1 Treponema sp.
GGCGACTTCAGCGATATTCTGGACGGCGGCCTTGCCACGGACGCAACGCTGGTGGGGCATAACTAGGCTGCCGGACAATCGTGCAGGGAGTTTGAAGGCGGGGTCTTTTGAGGCTCCGCCTTCAGTGCGTTTGACAATTTGGGGGAAGGTGTGATATACTGAGGCTCAGGAGTAAAACATGTTAAAAGTGGTTGATACTATGCCGACGAAGCAAAACACTATGAATATTCGCCATTCGCTTAAATCAGCGATTGACACATGGCCGGAACCGGTACTTTTTGCGGTTCAGGAATTCGCGTTATTTGAAACCCAACGCTTGCAAGCGTCCGCAGTGGACCATTCCGAAGCGGACATCGAAAGAGGCAGGGCGGCGTTGAAGCACTTGAAGAAATACTTTGGTACTATCCATCGTGAAATCGACTACAAACAGGAATTGCTGGAGGCGCTCGATGAGAAGTATAACCGTACTTCTTGACACAAATGTTCCCCTTGATAGTTTCCTTGACCGGAAACCCTTCAGCAAAAACGCTAAAAAGATACTCACCTTTTGCGGGGAACATACATGCAAGGGCTTCATTGCCGCCCATAGTCTGACAAACATTTTTTACATTTTGCCTGAAGATTTTTTGAAACTTTTTGACAACAAAGAAGAAAGGCAATAAAACCGGCAACAGCGATAGGCGCGGAGGGCTGGCTTGGGCTGCCGGGCAATAGTGCCGGGAGTTGAGGGCGAGCCTGCGGGCTGTTTGTTATTCCCTGCGGCTTTGCGTCTCCGTGTGGGGTAATGTCGAAGAGGCGGTCTCCCGTGGGAGGCCGCCTCTTTTATTGACAGCGAACGCGGAAATGCTAATCTAGGCCAGCTTCCGGGGTTCTGTTACCGATGCTCCGATAACCAGCCGGGCGGGAATCTGTATGTCTTCAATGGAAGCAGGGTCGGTTCCGGTAATGATGCGGTTCAGGGATTCCACCGCCAGTTTGCCGATTTGAGCCTCGTCCTGTTTCAGATAGGTGAAAACAGGGTTGCCGGTAATGGGTTCGGGGCAGTCCACGGTAATTATGGAAAAGTCTTTTGGAACGGAACGGCCCAGGGTTTCCGCCGCGCTTTTTACAACCAAGGCAATAGCATATTCGCTGGTAAATGCGGCGGTTATTTCCGGGCGGGCCGCCAACTGTTCCTTGACCGCGTCTGTGTCGGCGGAACCGGTAATATTATGGAAAAAAAACGCCGAGTCAAGGGAAATGCCGTAATTGGCAAAGGCGCGAATAAACCCGTACCGCCGGTCTTCAACAGAAGACGTGTTCTCGATAGAACCGGAAAAAAAAGCGATGTTCCGGTGCCCCAGACGCAGGAGGTATTCCACCCCCAGTGCCGCGGCAGCGGCATTGTCCGTTGATACCGACGGGGCGGGTAGCCCCCGCATCTGCCGGTCAACAAATACGATTGGCCGTTTGTTCAGGATTTGCTTGAGGATTTCGGAATTATAGTATGCCCCATGGGCAGGCATAAGCAAAATTCCCGCCACGGCTTCGATATTTAAGGCCTTTATTGCTTTTTCTTCTTCTATTTCCGAATCGTGGGTACGTTTCAATATAAGATGGTAGCCCAGGGCGGAACATGTTTTTTCTATACTATAGAGCAATCGTGTGCCAAAGGCATCGCTGAAATCGGAGGTCAGGAAACCGATTGAATGGGAACGGGAGGCATCTTTTTCCGTCTCCCCGCTCCGGGCCACAAAAGAACCCCTGCCCGGAGAACGGGAAATAATGCCTTGTTCCGCGAGCATTCCCAGGGTTTTTTTGCTGGTAATACGGCTAACCCCAAAGGCGGCGCACAGTTCTTTTTCCGTGGGGAGTTTGTCCCCTGGTTTCCGGACACCTGAAGAAATTTCTTTCATCAAATAATCATAAATTTGTCTATAGAGCGGCCCCGTGCTGCCCGATTCGATATGTTCTACAATCATATATGGTATATATTGGCATATCAATAAAAAAAAAGCAAGCGGAAATTATATATAAAAACCGTAATCTTGCTTTTTTTTCCGTGCCGCTATACCATACGGCCATGACCATCCACGACCCCGTAACCGGCTTCCCTCTGGGAGACCCGGCAGCCCCGCCTCTGACCCCTGGCAATCTCCCCGCGCATGGGGACATACAAGCCGCCCTGGACCGCATGATTCTGTCAGCCTCAGGCTGGCGGGCCGTTTTTGCCGCCTCCGGCAGCGAAGCGGACGCCGCCCCCGCCGTCGGTCCGGCGCACCTGGCCCTGGCAGCCCTCATGGCCGATTCCTTCGCGGATTACCTGTCCGCCCTCCGCCCTCCGCCCTCCGCGTTGTCCGTGGTTCTGGGCATAGACGCCCGCCCCACGGGGACAGTGCTTGCGGACGTGATGCTCCGCGTTTTGGCGGGCCGGGGCATACAGGCGGAATACCTGTTTATCACCGCTGCCCCGGAAATCATGGCCTATACCCGCAAAAAAGACGGGTTTGTGTATATTTCCGCCAGCCACAACCCCGTGGGGCATAACGGCGTCAAGTTCGGTTTGAATGACGGCGGTGTTTTGAGCGGCGGGGAAAACGCCAAAGTCGTTGCCGCTTTTAAGGAAAAATGCGCCCGGCCGGAGGCGGCGCAAACCGCCCTGGCCCTTGTCCGCGCCTGCCCGGAGGAGGATGCCGCCGGGATTTTTGCCGCCATGCCGCAGCACAAAAAAGACGCCCTGGACGCCTATGCGGCGTTCACCCGGCTCGTGGCGGAAGATACCCCAAACGGAAAAAACGTCACCATCCTGTGCGACATGAACGGTTCCGCCCGGAGCCTTTCCATTGACCGGGCATACTTTGAGTCCCTGGGCTGCGCGTTCCACGCCATTAACGGCAAACCCCGGCAGATTGCCCACGCCATCATCCCGGAGCCGGAAAATCTGGTGTACGCTGCCGCCGGGGTGGAACGCCTCCGCCGCGCGGGCGGGGCAGGGGGAGTGTTCCTGGGGTACATGCCCGATTGCGACGGCGACCGGGGCAATATCGTGTATTTCAGCGAGAAAACCGGCCGGGCGGAAATCCTGAAAGCCCAGGAAGTGTTCGCCCTGCCGGTGCTGGCCGAACTTTCCGCGCTGGCCGCGAAAGACCCGGAGCGCGGGCTCGCGGTGGCGGTGAACGGCCCCACGTCCATGCGGATTGACGACATCGCCGCCCGGTTCGGCGCGCGGGTCTTCCGGGCGGAAGTAGGGGAGGCCAACGTGGTGAACCTGGCCCGGCTCAAGCGGGAGGAGGGCTACGCGGTGCGGATTCTGGGGGAAGGCTCCAACGGGGGCAGCATCATCCATCCCTCGGCGGTGCGGGACCCCCTGAACACCCTGACGTCCCTGCTCAAGCTGCTGGCTTCCCGCCCGGGGACAACCCTGGGGGACGTCGTTGATGCCCTGCCCAAATACACCACCACCGGGGTGACCGAGGAGCGGGCGCTCCTCACCGTCAGGAGCAAAGACCACGGGGCCCTCAAGCGGAACTTCCAGAAGGAATTCGAAGCCTGGTGGGCCGGGCGGAAAGCCGCGCTGGCCGCGTCATGGGGGATTGCGTCCTGCACGGCGATTGCCACCAATGGGACGGCGGAAACCGTGGGTATCACCGATTACGGCGTTTCCGGCGCCGGGGGCCTCAAAATCCGGTTTGACGGCAAGGACGGCGCGCCCCTGGCTTTCATGTGGATGCGGGGGAGCGGTACTGAGCCGGTGTTCCGGGTGATGTGCGACGTGAAGGGGGACAACCCCGCTTTTGAGGCGGCCCTGCTGGAGGCGGAAACCATGCTGATTACACAGGCGGATAGGAAAACGTGCATACTACCGGAATATACAGCGTATTGCGCGGTTATTTACGAATGATTACCGGGGGGAAATAAAAAAAGACCTGCGGGGCGCAACAGGTTTGGGACAGCCCCGCAGGTCAAATGGAGGCCCGACAATCTGCCAGAAATGCCGGAACTTGCGTTACTATATCACCGTTTGCCGAAAGTTGTCAATTCGAAAAGGTACGGAAAACCCATTTACATTTTTCCCCAGAACCGGTACACTCCTGTATTAGGAGATATGCTATGAAAAAAGTATTTATTGCTTTATGTATGCTGGCTGTTGCGGGAGCTTTGTTCGCCGGCGGCAAAAAGGAAACCAACGCCAATGCGGATGATTCCCTGCAAAACATTCTGAACAAGAAGAAGCTGGTTCTGGGTCTGGACGATTCCTTCCCGCCCATGGGGTTTCGCAACGAAGCCAATGAGATTGTGGGTTATGACATCGACCTGGCCAAGGAAGTAGCCCGGCGTATGGGAGTGGGCCTGGTGACGCAGCCCATCGACTGGAATGCCAAAGAGCAGGAGCTCAATTCAGGCGAAATCGACTGTATCTGGAACGGCTTTACCATCACTGAGGAGCGGAAACGGAATCTGCGTTTCACGCCCCCGTACCTGAAAAATGCCCAGGTGGTGGTGGTTCAGGGCAGGCAGGCCTATCAAAAACTGACTGACCTGGCGGGCAAAACCGTGGGCGTGCAATCCGGTTCGTCGGCCCAAGATGCGCTGGACGGAGATGCGGACTTCAAGGCAAGCCTGAAAGGGATTGTGGAGTTCAAGGAAAATCTGACGGCCCTGATGGACCTGGAAACCGGCGGCATTGACGCGGTGGTGATGGACCTGCTGGTGGCAAACGACAACATCAACCGATCCGGCAAAGACTTCCGGGTTTTGGGGGAGTCCCTGGCTCCGGAAGAATACGGCATCGGCTTCCGCAAGAACGACAAAGCCCTGGCTGACAAAGTCTGGGAGACCCTCCTGGCAATGGCCAAAGACGGCACGGTGGATGAAATCGCCGTCAAGTGGCTGGGCGCGGATATCAGCGTCATCGGCAGGTAAGGGCGCCCTGTGCTGCAAATGCTGGGCGTCATGTCTCAGGGAGCGGCAGTTTCGTTGCAGGTCTTCTTTCTGACCCTGCTGCTCTCCCTGCCCCTGGCCCTGCTGGTTGCTTTCGGGCGGATGTCCAAAAACATCGTTGTCCGCGGCGCGGTCAGTTTTTATGTGCTGGTCATGCGGGGGACGCCCCTGATTTTGCAGCTCATCTTCATCTATTTTGCCCCCAAGTACTTTGCCCTTGCCCTGGGGCTGACCCTCTCTTATAACCGTTTCACCGCGGTCATTATCGCCTATGCGCTGAACTATGCCGCTTACTTTGCCGAAATCTACCGGGGCGGTATTGAGTCAATCTCCAGAGGCCAGTACGAAGCGGCAAAAATGCTGGGTTTCACGAGCGGCCAGACCTATGGCAGAATCGTTCTGCCCCAAGTGGTCAAGCGCATCCTGCCGGCCATGGGGAACGAGGTGATAACCCTGGTGAAAGACACGGCCCTGGCCCAGGTCATCGGGGTGGCGGAACTGTTCCATGCGGCACAGAACGCCGCGGCACGGGAGTTTTCCACCATGCCGATTTTCATTGCCGGTGTCTTTTATTTCATTATGAACTGGGCGGTATCCTTTGCTTTTGCCCGGTTTGAAAAGAAACTGTCCTATTATTCGTGAAGTACACTTATGGCAATCATTGAAGTAGAAAACCTGTCAAAATCCTTCGCCACCCTCGCGGTCTTGCGGGACATTTCGTTTTCCGTGAAAAAGGGCGAAGTGGCGGCGATTATCGGCCCTTCGGGGTCGGGAAAGTCCACCCTTCTCCGCTGTATCACCCATCTGGAACTGGTTGACTCCGGTTCCATCGCCCTGGCAGGCAAAACCCTGGTGCAGGACGGACGTTATGTGGAAAAGGCCGCCCTTCGGGAAGTGTGCCTTCAGGTGGGGCTGGTATTCCAGAACTTCAATCTGTTTCCCCATTTTTCAGTCCTGCGGAACATCACCGAAGCCCAGGCGCATGTCCTGAAGCGGTCAAAAGCGGACGCCGAAACGCGGGCCATGAGCCTGCTTGCCAAGATGGGCCTGCCGGACAAAGCGAACGCTTATCCCTGCCAGCTTTCCGGGGGCCAGCAGCAGCGGGTGTCCATTGCCCGCGCCCTGGCCCTTGACCCGGAAGTGCTGCTCTTTGACGAGCCTACCAGCGCCCTTGACCCGGAGCTGACCTCGGAAATACTCAAAGCAATCCGCGCCCTGGCTGCGGAAAAAATGACCATGGTGATTGTGACCCACGAGATGGCCTTTGCCCGGGAAGTTGCCGACCGAGTCCTGTTCATGGACAACGGGGTTTTCATTGAAGAAGGTGACGCCGCAAGCGTTATCGACAACCCCAAAGCAGAGCGGACTCAAGCGTTTTTGAAGCGTCTGTCGGCAAAGTAAAAAAGCGGAAACACCCCAATTCTTAACAATTCTTCAGCCTGTCCGGGTTCAGTCCCAGCAGGGCGGGATGCACAAACAGCCCGTCCTTGCGGATGAGGGTGTCGTCAAACCAGACTTCGCCGCCGCCGTATTCGGGCCGCTGAATCAGGACCAAGTCCCAGTGGATGGCCGACACATTGCCGTTGTTGCATTCCTCGTAGGCCTTGCCCGGGGTAAAGTGGATGGAACCGGCGATTTTTTCATCGAACAGGGTTTCTTTCATGGGCTTCAGAATGTAGGGATTAACCCCAAAGGAAAATTCCCCCACATACCGCGCCCCTTCATCAGTGTCGAACACGGTGTTGACGCGTTTGGTGTCGTTTGCTTTGGCGTCGATGATTTTGCCGTCCCTGAAGGTGAGGGCGATATTCTCGAACACAAAACCGTTGAACAGGCTGGGGGTGTTGTAGCTGATAACCCCGTTCACGCTGTCCCGCACCGGCGCGGTATACACCTCGCCGTCGGGAATATTCCGGCCGCCGTCGCATTTGATGGCCGGAAGTCCCTTGATGGAAAAACGCAAATCCGTTCCCGGGCCGGTGAGGCGCACCCGGTCGGTTTTTTCAATCAGTTCCTTCAGGGGGTCCATGGCCTGTGACATTCTGGCGTAATCGAAATTGCAGACTTCAAAGAAGAAGTTTTCAAAGGCTTCTTCGCTCATACCCGCAAGCTGGGCCAGGGCCGCCGTGGGATACCGGAGCACCACCCAGCGGGTTTTCTCCACCCGGTATTCCTGCACGGGCATAAAGAGCCGCTTTTGCAGGGACATGGTTTCGGCGCCCACGTCGCTCAGGGCGCTCAAGTTGTGGTGGGCGGTAAAGCCGATATAGCAGTCTATTTTCTCCATAAAGCGCAGTTCCGCTTCGCAGCGGATTTTAAGCTGCTCCTCGGTTGCGCCCAGAAGGAGTTCCCGCTCGATTGTCAGGTCATCCATCTGCACAAAGGGGACGGCTCCGGCGGCATAAACCGCGCGAATCAGGGCGCGGACCAAATCAGATGCCGTATTGTACGAGTCGATGAGCACCTTGTCTCCCGGTTTTGCTTGTATGGAATAGTTCACCAGAATACCAGCCAGTGTATCAAGCCGAGGGTCTTTCATTTTTTGTTTCCTTTTTTCTTCCGTCCCTGCGGGCCGACGAAGCGGAGCCCATCAAAATTGAAAGCGGACGCAGGAACGACACATTCTCGCAGACAATTTTCAAAATCACCATCATGGGAACCGCCAGAATCATCCCGGCAAACCCCCAAATCCAGCCCCAGACCGACAGGGACGCCAGGATAAAAAATGGGGACAGCCCCAGATTGTTCCCCTGAATCCGGGGTTCCACCACATTTCCCAATATCATATTAACACCCAGCATGACTGCCCCCACCGCCGCCACCGGGCCCGGATGGGGCCAGAATTGCAGCAGGGAGAACAAGGTGGTCAAAATACCGGAAACTATGGAGCCAAAATTGGGAATAAAATTGGCGATAAAAGCGAGGAACCCCCACAGGATGGCAAAGTCCAGCCCGGCTATCAGGCATCCCAGGAAGACCAGCACACCGGTGGCCAGGGAGATAAAAAACTTGATGGAAAGATACTCCGTTACCTGACGGGTAACATCGTTGATAATGCCCATCACCTGTTTGCGCTTGGGCCTGCTCACCGCAAAGATGATTTTTTTGCGGAAAGAGCGGAACTCAATCAGGAAGAAGATAATCAGCAGCATTACCAAAAGCAGGTTCTTGCTAAAATCCACCAGCCAGTTGGAAAGGGAGAACGCCGCGGTTTGCACAAAGCTCCGGACGCTGATATGGCTCCATAAATTGCCGAACAGGCTGATATCCGCGTCAAAAGGCAGCTTAAAAACACCGGCGATTGCGCTATATATAATAGTAAATCGCGCCTCATACCGGGGATAAACCGCAAAAATTGTCCGCAGGCTGGAAGCCAAAAGGGACACCAGAAACGTGATGACCACAAAGCAGATGACAATGACCACCAGGATTGCCAGAGTCCAGGGGAATTTGAGCCGCCGGTGCATAAATTCGATAACCGGTTCCAGGGCGAATGAGGCAAGCACCGCAAAGGCCAGGGGAAGCACCACGGTGGATGCCGCCTTGAGGGCCGCCGCCGCCGCGATTATTCCAACTAAAATCAACAGAACGGGAATCAGGCGGGAAGAATGTCCGTTTTCCATAGGGTCCATAGGGCTTAACGAGCGATGCGGTCAAAGCCGCAATAGGGAACAAGCGCGGGGGGCACGCTCACCGACCCGTCCTCGTTCTGATAATTTTCCAGAATGGCCACCAACGCCCTGGACACCGCCACCGCCGTGCCGTTCAGCATGTGGACAAAACGGTTTTTGCCGTCTTCGTCCTTGTAACGCACATTGAGCCGCCGGGACTGAAAGTCCGTGCAGTTGGATGTGGAGGTAACCTCCCCCCATTCGCCGTTGTTCCGCCCGGGCATCCAGGCTTCCAAATCCCACTTGCGATACGCCGGAGCGCCCAGGTCGCCGGTGCAGGTGTCCACCACCCGGAAGGGCAGGCCCAATCCGGCGAATATTTCTTCCTCGATAAGCCGGAGTTTTTTGTGCAGGTCATCGGACTGTTCAGGCAGGCAGTACACAAACATTTCCAGCTTGGTAAACTGATGCACCCGGTACAGGCCCTTGGAGAACTGCCCGGCGGCCCCCGCTTCCCGGCGGAAGCAGTGGGAAAGCCCGCAATACAACAGGGGCAGCTTGTCCCTGGGCAGAATCTCATCCGAATGGTAGCCGCCCAAGGTGATTTCCGCCGTGGCAACCAGGCAGGCGTTTTCGCCTTCCAGAGCATACACGTTGGACTCGTTACCCCGCGGGTTAAAACCGATGCCCCGCAAAATTTCTTCCCGCGCCACATCGGGGGTGATGAAGGGCGTGAATCCGTGGTTCACCAAAATACGCAGGGCGTAATTCACCAGGGCCAGTTCCAGAAACACCGCCTCGTTTTTCAGGTAATAAAACTTGTTCCCCGAAACTTTGGTGGCGGCGTCAAAGTCCACCAAATCCAAATCCTGCCCAAGCTGCACATGGTCTTTGGGTGCAAAAGCAAACTTCCGGGGTTCTCCAACCCGCTTGACTTCCAGATTGTCCGAGTCCACCGCGCCCACGGGAGCGTCCGGGTGGGCCATGTTGGGAATCTTCCGGGCTTCGGAGTCAAGTTCCGCTTCAACGGCTTTAAGCTGTTCCTCCCCGGCGGCAATCTGGTCTTTCAGGGCCTTGCCTTCCGCGATCAGGGCGTTCCGTTCCTCCGGGGTCAGTTTTGCCTTCATGGCGGCGGCGTTGGCATTGCGTTTCTGCTGCAAGGCCTGCACGTCCGACACCAGGGCGTTCCGCGTATCGAACAGAGCGGCCACGGCGTCCGCGTCGCATTTCATGTTCCGGTTGGCGATATTTTGTTTTACCGCTTCAAGATTGTCTTTAATGAATCTGTAATCAAGCATGAGACTTGTTATAGCGGGAAAGACAAAAAAAGTCAACGTTATGGACACACTTTATTTAATTCAGGGACTATCTTCCGTTTGTTTCATATTCTCTCCCTGGTGTGGTTCCAGGATTTGTAACAAGCCTCTTTCTTTAGCCAGTCCCAAAAGCCGTGTTACCTGTCGTACAGGCAGGTGAAGTACCGCGGCGATTCTGTCATTCGATGGCACCAGAAAGGATTTACATTTGAGTACATTGTTCTTGATTTCCAATAACCTGGTCTGGTGAATATACTGTTTTTCCACCACATCATACTGAGTGGTGCCGGGCCGTAAACGTTCCAGTTCAAGCCGGCAACGCGCCTTGAGAAACCATGACCTATTTCTGGCCTCAATAAGATTCTGGCGCATAACAAATTTGTGGCTTAACATCTTTTTTATAACATCAATATGAGAATGCAATACTTGAGGCATAACTCCGGCAGCAAAAGCCACCGCATCAATTTGTCCCTCCGATAAATGGGCCGCGCATTTTAGAGCCAGTACCAGAAGCATATCAGTGGAGCGTCTCAGCAATTTCAGATTTTCCACCATAAAGGCCGGCCTCCGCATCAACCCGTATTCCGGCTCTTCTTCAGCGCATGCCAGCGTGGTCCCTGTCTCTCGCTCGCAATGATAGCAAAAATACAGGGTGTCCTGTGCGGCCTTTTGTTTTGCCGCAATCCGTTTCCAGCTTTTTACATACATTCTGATCGAATTGACCGCATAGGTGATAAAAGAACTTCGGGAAGGATTATAAAAATCAACAACCCTGGAAAGCTTGGGATAAACACTCAATAAAAAAGCGCTCCTGGAATCCTCGTCAAAATCGGCATAACCGAAAAGTTTCGGATACCGGTAAATCGCTTCAAAAAGTGTTGACACCGCTTTTTCGCCCTTTACCTTTCCCTCGCTTACGTTCCTTAGCAATTCTTCCGCATTTGTACTAACCATAACAAACTCCTTTAAGGAAAACTGCCCCACCCGCGATGCAAAAAATTCCTAATTAGTACTGTACGTTGCTCCCCAGTTATATCCCTCTATTTGTTTCAGTGTACACCCATTTTTGAATTTGTCAATCAAAATTTTTCAAAATTTATGTATTTCGTTGGATATTATTTACCGGTTCCTGACCGGCGCAGAAAAATCTTTGCTTCCACAATCCGGCGAATATCGGAAATATTGGTTATCGTAATATAGGTGTCAAATACCTCAAGCTGATGAGAGTCGCAATATTTTTTTATTTCCGTTTTGGCAACATCGACCGGAATACCTGCCCAATGGGCAATATCATAAATTGTTAAATCAAAGCTCCGTTTTTTGTCCAGCGGATTTGGATTGGGAGTCATTTCATCAAACATCAGCAGCACATCCGCAACCCGGATAGAAACATCGGAAATACAAAGTATTTTAAACCGGCGTTCCTGGTCATGAATCCTTTTACAAAAAAGTTTAAGTAAAACAACCGCCATTTGAGGATTTCCGGTAATAAGCAGCTCAAAATTTTCCTTGGTAAACTCCAGGACATTCACCTTTGTAAGGGCGACACAGGTGGCGGAACGGGGGGTATTTTCAAGAATCGCCATTTCACCAAAAAACTCGCCGGGTTTGTGAATATCCAAATTTTTTTTTATTCCATTCACACATTTTACTGACTGTACCAGACCGGATATGATAAGATAAAATGTTTCTCCCATTTCATATTCCACGATAATAACTGACCCGGCTTCATATTGTTTGGCAAAACGGTCAAAAGCCGGGAGATCAAACTGGCTTTGAGGTGTTTCAGTTTCTTGTTTTTTTTGTATATCTCCCAATTTTTTCGTCCGTAATTTTGAATCTTTGCACAACGCCATAACGGCATTTTTATCCGGTGTGTTGGGAAATGCCTCAAGCAATTTTTCACAAATAGTGCCGCAGGCAGTATATTGACTGTCGTCATAAAAACTCTTTGCGACTTCAAACATACCCGAAACCTGATCAACCGAAACAGAACTATTCAGGATGGATTCGGTTTTCCGGTGCAACGTCCTGAGCTGGGCTGAAAATACCTTAAGCATTTTTAAGATAAGGGGTTTGTTGGAAGTGAACACTTGTTCAAATTCTGAAACAGACAAAGCGATCACCAGAGAATCTACCATTACCGTGGCGGTTTCTTCCCGTGGAAAATGCCCCAGCGCAGGCTTTATTCCAAAAAACTCACCAGGCTGTACTTGCTCCACCACTGGTTTCCCAGTTTCAATATCCGTACCGGCAAGAATAACGTGTCCCTGCTGGAGCACATATATCTGCTCATCTTGATCGCCGATGAAATAAATTATTGATCTTTTTGTATATTGCATTGCCCGTGACATAAACTAACCTCATCCGTATTCTAACATATTTTTTGTTTTTGTGCTATCCTTGCAAAGTGATTGATTTACATACCCATTCAAGTGCTTCTGACGGAGTATTATCCCCCCAAAATCTTCTTGCTTATGCGGCAGAGCAAGGAATAACTCTCTTGGCCCTCACGGATCACGATACAGTAGCGGGCCTCGTGGAAGGAGCGGAGGCAGCCAAACAGTTTGGAATCAATTTTGTCCCCGGAATTGAATTTACTATTCAATGGCGGAAACAAGGCGATTTTCACCTCCTCGGCCTGGGTATTCAAGATACCTCGGCATTACAGCAGATTATACAAAATTCGCAAATCCTGCGGGAAAACCGCAATCTGGAAATCATTGAAAAAATGCATAATCAGGGAATTCCGGTATCCCTTGAGGAATTGCGTGAGATGTCCGGAACTTCCAGTATAGGCCGGCCCCATTTTGCAGACTATTTGGTAGCGAACGGGCTGGCAAAGACCAGGCAAATCGCGTTCGATCGGTTTTTATCCAAAGGCGGGCCCTGTTACGCTGAACATACTGGAGAAAATCTGGAAGACGCTATTCAGGCGATTATCCGGGGCGGAGGTCTTCCGGTGCTTGCCCACCCCATGTCTCTGTATGTTTCCTGGGGAAAAATTGAAAACATTTTGACCGGTTTCCGGGAACAGGGCATCGCCGGGATCGAGGCATGGCATTCCAGCGCACGGGTATGCGACTGCCGGCGGCTTGAAAAACTAGCGGACAAGCTGGGGCTTTTTATCACCGCTGGAAGCGATTTTCATGAAAAACAAGTCCCGGGAGTCAAAAAGCCAGGGATACACAAAGCTGCCGCACCTCATGGGTGTAAAATTGGGTATACCGCAGGCGGAATGCCCATAGAAGAGCGGTTTCTTCCAGAAAAATTAAAAAAAATCTTGGAAAAACAGTAAAATTCCCCCAAATTTTGTCCTAAATCACACAATTTTTTCCATAATATAATACAGGAGTATTCTATGACAATTTACAGTTTTTCACCCTTCGGCTATGAAGGAGCATTGGTCACCGTAGAAGTGGATTTGCGGCGAGGCATTCCGGCTATCGACATGGTTGGTCTTGCGGACGGCGCGGTACGGGAGTCTCGCGAACGGATGCGGGTAGCTGTACAGAATTCCGGTTTTGACTTTCCCCTGGAGCGGATATTAATAAGTTTATCCCCTGCGGACGTAAGAAAGGAAGGCGCGGGTTTTGACCTTCCTATTGCCCTGGCAGTACTGGCTGCATCTCTGGAAGAGCAAATTCCGGAAAACAGGACGGTTCTTGTGATGGGAGAGCTGGAGCTTTCAGGAAAAGTGCGGCCAGTACGCGGTGTACATGCGGCAGTGGTTTCAGCATTAGAACAGGGGATTCATCGCTGCATTGTCCCTGCGGCGAACGCGGCGGAAGCAAAAATTCAAAACATGAGGGTATGCTCGGCTGAAACTCTGTCCGCGGCCTTTGAAGGGCTTATCGCCCCTTTTGACAGCTCCCTGGAATCCCCACAAGAAACTGTTTCCGTCTCACCGGAGGAAACGAAAGTTGTTGAGTTCCCCGAAGTTTCCCCGGCTCTGGAATTCGCGGAAATCAAGCGGCAGGATTCTCTTGTTCGCGCTCTCCAAATTGCAGCCGCCGGAGCGCATAATCTGCTTGCCTACGGCCCGCCGGGATGCGGCAAGACCCTGGCTTTGAGCCGTTTTCCCGCGTTACTCCCTTTGCTGGACGATGCCGAAGCCCGACCGGTAACGCGGATTTACAGCCTGGCAGGAGATCTGCCCCAGGGACAGCCTCTGATGCGGATACCGCCGTTCAGGACACCGCATCAGAGCAGTAGTTTAGAAGGAATGATTGGAGGTGGAAAAAATTGTTCCCCCGGCGAGGTCTCTTTGGCCCATAATGGGGTACTTTTTCTGGACGAGGCGGCGGAATTCAAAACCCATGTCCTGCAAAGCCTTCGGGTTCCCCTGGAAAGCGGTTTTGTGACTGTATCACGGGCAGGCCGAAAAAGCGAATATCCTGCGGCGTTTCAACTGATTGCCGCCAGCAATCCCTGCCCCTGCGGGAATTTCGGTGTCCGGGGAAAAATCTGCCTGTGCAGCGCCCGGTCAGTGGAACAGTATTGGACGCGCTTTTCCGCCCCCCTTCTTGATAGAATTGATATCCGGATACCAGTTTTTCCCCAGGATGATTCCGATCCTTCGAATTCTGGAACTACCGGCCAGCTCCGGGAAGCAATTGGCAGGGCCGTGGGAATCCAGCGCCGCAGACAGCAAAAACGGAACCGTTTTCTTTTGCCCGAAGAAATTCGTAAATATTGCGTTACCGATAACGAAGCAGACCAAACGCTTTCGGATGCGGCGATGGAATATGGATTTTCTGCCCGAGGAGTCGCATCGTGCCTCAAACTAGGGCGGACCATCGCCGATATGGCAGGACGGACAAAAATAAACAAGGAAGACATAAAAGAAGCCGTATCTCTGAGGAAAAATGAAGGAGGCCTTTCGTATAATTTTTAACAGACATCAGCCGACCGGCAGCGGATTGTAGACCACGCCGTAATCGTACACGTCAATGCCTTCAGCTTTTTTAATCAGGGCGGTTACCAGATAGGTAACCGGAGTAAAACAGATCTCAATCAGGGACTTGAACACATAATTCGACAGCCCCATCACCACCAGAACTACTGGGTCGTACAGCCCCGCAAAGGCGATTGCCACGAACAGGAAGCTGTCCAGGGCCTCACCCACCAAAGTGGAGCCGATTGTTCTGACCCAAAGATGTTTTCCTTGCGTCAGTACCTTGAGCCGGGACAGTACCACCGAATTGCTGTATTCCCCCACAAAGTAGCCGATAACACTTGCCAGGGCAATCCTGGGCATAAGGAGCAGGAGGGAATTATAAGCCTCTTGAAGCGTCCAGCCCGGCTCGGCAGGGAGCAGCCCCACCACCCAAATATTGACGGTCATCACGGCCAGCATGGCAAAGCCTGTCCAGATGACTTTTCGGGACTGGTGGTAGCCGTACACCTCGGTAAGCACGTCCCCGAAGATGTAGGACAGGGGGAACAGAAGGGTGCCGCCATCGAACACAAAGGGGCCGAGCTGCACCATCTTGGAAGCCAGAATATTGGAAAGTACCAGAATACCAGTAAAGATACCGGATAATATGGGAAGAAACATATAGTACTCTAGCGTAACAGCGAAAAATATACAAGACCTCTGTTAATATCTGGTTATTTTGGGGTAAATATTTATTTTTTTATTTATTTCCCTCCCCAAAACGCTTGACACATTCAAACCACTTATGATAGTATCAAAAAATCGCCTCTAGCCAGTAACTGGGGGCAACGGTTCTTTGACAAGAAAAGGGAAGGGGGCTTAATCACGGATGGAAGTGATTAAGCGGAGAAGAGAAATATGGTCAAGCGAAAATAGGTTTATGGTGGATGCCTGATAGGAGCTTTGAGGCGAAGAAGGCCGTGACAAGCTGCGAAAAGCCATGGGGAGGAGCCAATATCCTGAGATCCATGGATGGCCGAATGGGGTAACCCGGCGGGAGCGATCCCGTCACTGC
>JAITOJ010000057.1 GCA_031290005.1 Treponema sp.
ACCACCATTCTGGCCGCCGCGCGGATTGCGGGAGCGGACATCCCCACCCTGTGCTACCAGCGGGGCCTCAACGACATCGGGGCCTGCCGGGTCTGTTCGGTGGAAGTGCAGGGGCTGGAACGGCTGGTATCGGCCTGCAACACCCCGGCAGAGGAAGGCATCGCGGTGCTGACCAACAGCCCCCGGGTGCGGCAAAACCGCCGGGTCAATGTGGGCCTGCTTTTGTCCCGCCACGACTGCCGATGCCCCGTCTGCGTGCGGAGCGGCAACTGCCGCCTGCAAACCCTGGCAAACGACCTGGGGCTGCCGGGCTGTCCCTACAAAAGCGAGGTGTCTCCTGCCCGGTGGGACAAGACCTTCCCCTTACAGCGGGATGCGGGCAAGTGCGTCCAGTGCCTGCGGTGCGTCCAGGTGTGCGATAAAATACAGAGTTTGGGGGTCTGGAGCCTGGCAAATTACGGCTCCCGGCAGGACATCGCCGTCTCTGGCAACCGGGAAATCGCCCAAGCGTCCTGTTCGCTTTGCGGCCAATGCATCACCCACTGCCCGACCGGGGCGCTTTCTGCCCGGGACGACACGGAGCCCGTGCTCGCCGCCCTGGCAAACCCGGAGATTACTACCATAGTGCAGGCGGCCCCGGCGGTGCGGAGCGCCTGGGCGGAAACCCTGGGCCTTTCCCGTCAGGAAGCCACCCCCGGCAAAATGGCCGCGGCGCTCCGCCGACTGGGCTTTGATTACGTGTTCGACACGGACTTTGCCGCTGACTTGACCATTATGGAAGAGGGCGCGGAGTTCCTGGAGCGGGTGGTACAGGCCGCGGAAAAACCCAAATATCCACTTTTTACATCCTGCTGTCCCGGCTGGGTGCGGTTTGTGAAAGATACGTACCCGGGCCTGGTTCCGTATCTTTCCACCGCCAAGTCGCCCCAGCAGATGTTCGGGGCAACGGCAAAAACCTATTTTGCGGAACTGAAGAGCATAGACCCCAAAAAGCTCTTTGTGGCGTCAATCATGCCCTGCGTGGCCAAGAAGTCTGAAATCACCCTGCCGGACATGGACGCCTCCGGCGCGGGGCAGGACGTGGACGCGGCGCTCACCACCCGGGAACTGGCCCGGATGCTCAGGGCGGATTCCATTGTTCCAGCGAATCTGGGGGACGAGGCTTTTGACTCGCCCCTGGGGGAAGCCACGGGCGCGGGGGTCATCTTTGGGATGTCCGGGGGCGTGATGGACGCGGCGCTCCGCACGGTCTATTACACGGTGATGGGCAAGAATCCCCCGGCGGACGCTTTTCAGAATGTCCGGCAAGGCATGAAGGGCATCACCGAGGCGGAATTCGCCCTGGGGGACGTCACGGTAAAGGTCGCCGTGGCCAGCGGGCTGGGAAACGCGGCGCGTCTTCTGGATGCGGTTGTGCGGGGCGAGGCTCGCTACGATTTTGTGGAAGTGATGGCCTGTCCCGGTGGGTGCGCGGGGGGCGGCGGCCAGCCAATCGCCCTGGACACGGAACTGGCGGAGGAGCGGAGCGGCATCCTTGCCGCTCTGGACAAGGGGGCAGCGCTGCGCTATTCCCACGAGAATCCAGAGGTAGCGCGGCTCTATGCGGAGTATTTGGGGAAGCCTCTGTCCCCTAAGGCCCATCACCTGCTGCATACGGGGCACGGGATAGTATCAACGGTTAAATCCCAAATCTGACCCCCGCGCCCACAGCAATTCCGGCCATCTGGAAGCTTTTCTGAAAATTACCGGAAACAGAAGCGGCAAATATGTCAAATTCCAGGACGCGTAAATCAAGCGATATTCCTATTCGCTGAGAATATACTTTGTCCCTGAACTGGGTTGCCAGAGAGAATCCCAGGATATTCCCCGCGTGTATATCGGTGATAAATTCATAGTATCCAGAAAACGGCTGCTCAAACAACAGACCCACTGAAAAAAAGAAACTAAGCCAGCGCGCGGGCCGCGAGATTCCCAGCAGTTCAAACTCCACAGGACGCCGGATTAAAACAGAATTTAAGTTTTCGGACGATTCCCCCAGGGTACTTTCAAAATTGTTTTCCAGTCCCGAAACCGCCAGGTGTCCGGTATATTCCACTGAATACATCGAGGAGTATCTGAGATTTGCGCTGGCCAGGGGAATGTGCTTTATTTCCATACCCATATCCATTTTGGCCCCCAACGGAAACTCGACATACAATGAAAAATCCCATCCGGCGCAGCCGAAATCAATGTTTGAATTTGAATCGAACGGTGTGTATACCTGCATGTCTGCCTTGCCGTGAAGCGTTGTTCCGGTCTTTTCATCTCCAATCAATTCGATAACGGGGTCTGTGGAAGTGTCAGCATAGATAAGCGGCAGGAACAGGGAAGGTGTCAGCCGGATACCGGTGTCTTTTATAAAAGTCATGAAAGAAACAGACGTATCTGAATATACACGGGCATCCACCAGTATATTCGCTGAATTATTGCCGTCTGGCGTATCTCTATTGCCATTGGCGAGCAGTTCAAGCAATTCTTTAGAAAACTTGATATGTCCGCTGCCGGTTATAGATTCAGAAACTCCCAGCCGGAATTTTTTTTCAAAATTGACGTTAAAAAACACGCCTCCCTCTACAGTGCTGTCAAGAAAAAAATCCCAGGGCAAACTGGCGTATTTTTCGGTAAAATCAATTACCGGCGTTTTGGTAAAAATCTCATCGGCCACAAGAAATGTATTGGAAAAATTTGCTACGGCTTCACTCCCCGTCTCAAAGATACGGTGGGGAGGGTGTATTTCTGAAATAACCGGGATAATCAGCACGATTCCGTACAGGATTAAGACTGCGGAGGTTTTCATGATTTTCACCAGTTATAGATGACAGAGAGTTTTATTGTACGGTAATTACTCATGTAAAAGTTACCGGATATGGTATTTCGGGTATCAGCCGTATCCAGCAAGTTGTCTCCGGCAAGACTGAAAGCCAATCTCTGGCCCACATGTATTTTGATAACCGCGTTGAGAAACACCAGGGTATCCGGTTCAAGAGTAAGAACATCGGCGTAAAATCCAAAGTCCACTATGGGATTTTTAACCCTCACGCCGCCGGTAATCAGGTGTGCCGGAGTCAGAGAGTATGCCGGAAGAATAGTATCGGGAAAATCAGCCTGCGTAAAAGTATACGCGGCGGAAAGAAAAAAAGGCGTTAAATTCACTTCCGCTGTACCCCGGTATATATTCCGAACGATTATAGCACTCGAGTTTTCAATTGTTCCCAGCAGGCTGGGATTGACAATTTCATTATTCGTGGTAGTATGCTGATATTCAACCGCAAACTTGAACCATCCAAGCAAAAAGCCCGCTTCGCCGCCGAAAGAATAACCAGCTTCAGAACCTAACGCAGTGTTTGGCTGTATGTTATATGAGACTACTCCATATAATTCATCCAGCGCCGGATTGTGCCAAACGGTTCCATACCGTGCCATTGCGTATAACCAACTAAAAGGCTGAAATATCCAATCACCAGAATAGGTGATTGCCTGTTGGGAAACAGACACATCTTTGTCCTTTAATGAATAGTTCTGGACGTCAAACCGGCCTTCAACAGTCAAAACCGAAAATAACAGTGGAATCGGTATCATGCCCGAAAGCCATCCGGCATGAGACTGGTAATCCGCCGTGAATGGAGATGAACCAGATATCGTCTCTCGTTTGGAGTCAGTAAAAAGTATCGTATCCAGCGTGTCGGTACGGAACTCATATCCACCGCCAAGCTCAAATGAGCCGAAGTTCACCTTGACCTGGGGAGAAATTTCCAGGTTAGTAAGAGCGATGTCGCTGTAAATTTCATCAGGCGGAGGATTCACCTGTTGCGTTGTCCAATCATATCTGTCGCTTTTATAGATGAACCGCGCCGGCAAGGCAGCCACAACCCTGGAAGATGTATATTGATACGCAAGATTAAAATTAAAGGCATCGGTTTTTATGTCTTCAAAATAAGATGGCTTTGATTGTTTTGTCTGTCTGTAGTAATTTCCGCCCAAAGAAATACGGTGAGATTCTCCGAAAAACAGGTTTTGTTCCGCAAAGACTATAGTACGGTCAGTTTCAAACCCTTCTTTGGGAGATTCCTTATTCATACTGGCTCCCAGGGAAAAACCTTTATACTGATAGGAAACCGCTCCAATCAAGTTGCTGCTCAACTCGTTTACTCCGAAAGCCTGAATGGCAGCTCTTCCCGCGCTGGCATCAGATTTTTCTTCATTATGGGTGATAATATTGATAACTCCACCGGCGGCCCCCGGTCCAAAACGGGCGGAACCGCTGGTCAATTGGTATTCCACCCGGTACACTTGAGCAATGGCAATGCTGTCAAGATCGAAGTATGCTGAATCCGCAGTATAACTGCGAGTTGCTATATTAACAGGAGAATATGATGAAGCTGCCGGGTTAACCGATTGACCATCCACTAAAATCGCTATCCGAGAGCCCGATGCTTTTCCATATCCCGGAGAAATCAGCTCTCTGCCGCCTGAACCTTCCCGAAATGTAAATCCTGTGGTCAATCCTATGGCGCTGGAAAGGGAAAACGGGTCTGCCTCAAGCAATTCTTCTTGGGTAACAATTTTAATCAGTGAAACCGGTTGCGGCTTTTCCTGAATTTCTTCTTTTTTTTCCTCCCAGACATCTTCCAGCATAACTGTCGGCCCGGTGATTTCAGGCGGCGCTTTTTCTTCAATAATAGGTATATGTCTCCGTTCTGAAAAATAGTATCGGTCTCCTCTGGTCATAAACGCATCGGGAGGATACTGTGTCGGCTCATTGCCGCCAGGCTGAGTTTGTGCAAAGAGAGTTATGACTGTAAAAAAACAGAAACAATATGCGACTGGTTTCACATTTACAATATCGGTTAATTTACTATTTAGTTTATCGGGAATTGAACGGCTTGATATTGTTTTTGATAATGTGTTATAAAATCTTATGAAAAAAAACCTCCGCAATATGATGTTTTGCGGCTATTTTTGGCTTTCCCTCTGGATTGCCGGTTGTGCGACATATAAAGGTCAATACGATAATGCTGTGGCAATTGCTGAACAGTGCTTCCTGAGAATTCCCGCTTCCCTGACTCTGAAAGCTTTTGACGATACCCCCGTTTCTCTGGGCTGGCCGGCCTTCGGAAACTCCATACTGAGTATTCCGTCAGGCAAACACTCGCTGGTTTTTAATTACAAAGACAACAGACATTTTGATAATTATGAAAATACTCATAGCTTACTTTCTTCCACCGAAGAAATAATGATAGTCTGCGAATTTGTGCCAGGACTGCACTATCAAGCGGCAGGCAGAAGAAGCGGGAATAAAATCACCATATCCGTTACCCATTTTATTCCAGGGAAAATGTATCCCAAATATGCCGGTAAAATGGTGATAGCTCCGGATATTTCCGTTACCGTCAATCCTCTGGGGTCAACGGTGATTACCGAAATAGGAAGCGGGGCAACCGTCCAGTTCGGCATGGCGCTGGACTCGCATCTGCCGATCACTATTGGCTTGAACATGGGAGCAAATGTGGATGCTCTGAAGTTTGTGTTTATCACCTTCTTCGGCTTGCACGCATTTGATAATCCCTATACAGGACTGGGATTGTTTGCGGGCGGCCTGGCCGAATTTTATATTCCTGCCACAAATTATACGTTCGGCATCGGCGCCGGGCTTACGTCTCACAACCTGTTTGCCGATGCTGTTCCCTACATACGGCTCCTTTTGCCCGGTATTCCCACTGATATTCCGGGAAAATTCAATATTTATATCGATGGCTATCTGCTTGCCAGTTCTTTTTCCCTGTATGCTCAGCCGCCCGATTATCTTGTCATGGGCGACTTGAAATCCTGGGGGATGGGGGTGTTGTGGTCTCCCCAGCACTTTATAACCAGAGCAGACCGGGGACTGTCACATTGACACCCGCGCCTTTTCCTGATACCGTACCACTATGCAGTCTGCCCCCATCCTTGAAGTTCGCAATCTTGAAAAACGCTTTAATATGGAAGCGGGATTTTTTGCCCGTTTCGGTCAATTCGTATATGCGGTAAACGGCGTTTCCTTTGACCTGTTCCGGGGCGAGACCTATGGTCTGGTGGGGGAATCGGGATGCGGCAAAACCACCACCGCCCGGCTTTTACTGGGTATGTATGGCGCGACCGCAGGCTCAATTGTATACCAGCCGCTGGACGGCTCTGGCCTGGATGTGTGCGCCATGTCCAAACAAGAACTCAAAGCTTACCGGGAAAAGGTCAAATACATTTTTCAAGACCCCGCAAAATCCTTGAATCCCCGCCATCGGGTGCGGGACATCCTGCTTTCCGGCCCCCGGTGGTCGCGTTCCTGGGCAGGAAAAAAAGCCGCGCTGGAAGAAGCGGCAGCCATCCTGGAGGAAGCCGGGCTTGCTCCTTCCGACCTTGACCGCCGTCCCCAGGACTTTTCCGGGGGCCAGAGACAGCGCATTTCCATTGCCCGCGCGCTTCTGATGAAGCCGGAAATTCTGGTCTGCGATGAGGTGGTCTCTGCCCTGGACGTGTCGATTCAGGGACAGATACTGAATTTGCTTTTGGATTTGCGGGAAAAACGGGGGCTTTCAGCGATTTTTATCACTCACGATCTCAAAATCGCCTGTTATTTTTGCGACCGCATCGGCGTTATGTACTGGGGCGAACTCGTGGAAGAAGCTCTGGCCGCCGATTTTTTCCAAACCGCATCGCACCCATACTCGCGCCTCTTGTTTGACAGTGTTTCCGCCGATCAGACTACCCGCGCCGGAGAAGTGCAAACCCCTTATACCGAACTGACCGGCTGTTCCTTCGCCCCGCGCTGCCCCTACGCGAATGACCGCTGCCGGATGGAACATCCGCCCCTGCGGCCAGGGGGAGCACAGCACCGAATCCGGTGTTTCCGGTGAAACCCCAGCCCTCTCTATTTTTCTATCATGCGGGCACTTCGATGCCCCGCCGTTTGGCGGTCATAATGTCCTGCTGTAATTTGAGCACATGGGTGGGGCACCCGACAACGCAATCCCCGCAGGAAGTACATTTTTCGTAGTCCACCACCGGGACACCGTTGACGAGCGTAATGGCCTTGACGTGGCAGCTTTTCTCGCACTTGCCGCACTTGATACACCCCGCCTTGCACTGCTTCAGCACCGACGCCTTGTTGGTGGAATGATTGGAGCACAAGGCCACCGCGCCGAGCCGTTGGGTGGGCGCCGTGGAAAGCAGATGCTGGGGGCACACCGTGGCGCAAACCCCGCAGCCCGTACAGTTCCAGTAGTTGATGTGGGGCAGACCGTCGTCCCCCAGGTAGAGGGCATTGAACGTGCATACCGACACACAATCTCCAAAGCCGATACAGCCGTAGGGACAGAGCTTGGTTCCGTTGGTGGACAACTTGGCCGCGGCGCAGCTTTTGAGGCCCACGTATTCGCCGTTTGCCAGAGCAAGGCCTTTGTTGCCCTGACAGGCGAACAGGCCGTCCCGCTGTTCCAGCAAGGCCGCAATTCCCAGGACATCCCCCACGGCGTTGGTCGTGGCCTCACCTCCGGCGGCGCAGGCATTCACCGGCGCTTTGCCATCCACCACCGCCGCGGCAAACCCGTCGCAGCCGGGATACCCGCAGGCGCCGCAGTTCGCGCCGGGCAGCACGGCCCGCACTTTCGCGACCCGCTCGTCCACGGGCACATAGAATATCTTTTTGAAAAACCCCAGCAGAAAGCCCAGCACAAAGGCAGCCACAAAGGAAATAATCAAGGTATACAGAATTACGGTCATGGGTCTCTCCTATTTGATAAGTCCGGCAAACCCGCCGAAAGCCAGGGAAATAAGCCCGGTGGCCACGAACAAAATCGGTGTGCCTTTCACAAAATCCGGTACCGGCGCAGTCCTGACGCGCTGCCTGACCCCCGCCATGAGCACCATAGCCAGCAGGAATCCCGCGGCAGTCCCGACGGCGTACACCAGAGATTCCACAAAGTCGTACTGCTTGCTGATGGAATTGAGGGTCACTGCCAGAATGGCGCAGTTGGTGGTAATCAGAGCCAGATAGACCCCCATGGCGCTGTACAAGGCCGGGGCGGACTTCTTGAGGTAGAACTCCACCAACTGGACAAGCCCCGCAATCACCAGAATGAAAAGCAAGGTTTCCAGGAAACCCAGACCGTTGGGTCCCAGCACAAAGGTATACAAAGGCCAGGTGACGGCGGTGGCAAGCACAATCACAAAGGCCACGGCAATCCCCATGCCCATCGCTTTGCCCGTATCGGTGGTCATGCCGATGAAGGGACAGAGGGCAATAAACTGGATGAGCACCACGTTGTCAATCAGCATGGCGGACAGAAAGATTTTGAGCAGATCGTTCATTTGGCGCCTCCTTCAGGAAGGACGCAGCAGGCCGGTTCGTCCGGCGGCCTGTAGCCCTTGTTCCGGCGGACCGCCTGGGTTACGGCAATGAACATGGCAAACACAAAGAAGCCTCCCGGAGCGCTGGTAAAAAAGCCGATGGTGTATTCCTCGGAGATAACGGACAGCCCCAGGATTGTCCCGGCACCCAACAGTTCCCGCACCAGAGAGATGCCGCAGAGCACCCAGAAATAACCGCAGCCCATGCCTAGGGCGTCAAAAAATGCTTCCGGCACGGGACGCTTGGACGAAAAAGCCTCCACCCGGCCCATGATGATGCAGTTCACCACGATGAGGGGAATAAACACACCCATTGCTTTGGACAGCGCCGGAGTATAAGCCTGCATGAGCAAATCCACGATGGTTACAAAGGTGGCAATCACGATGATGAAAACCGGGATACGGATTGAGTCCGGAATGAGCTTGCGGAAGGCGCTGATGATGATTTCGCTCATCACCAGCACAAAGGTCATGGCAAGCCCCATGCCGATACCATTTTCTACTCTGGTGGTTACCGCCAGAGAGGAACAAAGCCCAATCATCAATACCAGCAAAGGATTTTCGATAACCAGACCGTTTACAAAAAGGGCAAGATATTTTTTCATGTGATATCCCTAGTCCTCAAGATAATGTTCGTTCAGCGGATAGTCGTCTCCGCCATCGTATGCCGCGCCACCCAGGGTTGCCGCCAGTTTGGCCGCTTCCACAGCTCCCACTTTCACCATATCAGCCACACAGTCCGCAGTGATAGATGCCCCGGAAAGGGTGTCGTATTCAGCGCCCGCCAGCAAAGGCGCATCGGCCCGCTGGTCCGCGAACTTGCTCCAGTAGCTTTCTTCCAGGGCCCGCAAGCCGATTTTTGGCGTATCGGTAAGCTGGATAATACGCGCCCCCAGAATGTTCAGGTTCAGGTCAACCGCGGTGAGCGCCACGCCGGGGCCGTGATAAGATTGTCCCTGAGCGGACGCCATCACACCCACGACCTTACCGTCCACCGTGACGGTCACCCGCCGGGAGACAATCATGGTACGAGGATTCCCGTCCGCTTTGCCCACATCAGTAAAAACCGCGTCCGGGTATGTTTCGGGCGGGAAGAGCGACACGTATGCTTCTTCATACGTGAAAGGCTTGGCTTCCGCCGTGACCAGCGGAGCCGCTCCGCTTCCCGTCGCTCCGCCGTAATTGGCGGCTAGATAATTTCCTGCCACATAGGCGGCATATTTGAGAATTTGGGCCACCCCTTTGCTGGTGATGGTTGCCCCGGAAATGGCCTCCACATCGCTTCCCGCTTCAAAGTCGTCAGTTGCGGACTTGCCCGCGAACTGCTCATAAAAAGTCGGTTCCGTGGCTTTCTGGCCGAAGCCGGGAGTGTCGGAAAGGGCAAGGAACTTGATGCCCGTAATCGTCTGATTCAGGTCAAGCCCGATAAGGATGGTGGCCTTGTCGTAGGTGGGGCCCGTGGCCTGCACCACGCCGCCAACCACCGCGCCGTCCTGCTGTGCCAGATACAGGCGTTCCACCTGAATACTGGTGGAGGCGTCCCGGGTGAAGTCGCCGGCGATTTCAAAGCTGTCCGCATTGGTGAAGATTTCCACCATACCGGCGCCGACCTCAGCAGCCTTGGTTCTTTCGATAATCGGGGCGGTAAGGGTGTTTACCACTGCCAGAAGAACGCACGCGGCCACCGCGTAGACCGCCAGGGATATACCCAGTTTCAGCATGTTTTTCATTTTGTCGCTCCTGTTTTTTTCGGCTTAACCCAGCCGTATTTGTGGGGAATGATATTGTTAAGAAAGGGAACCAGCATGTTCATAATCAGAATGCTGAACATCACCCCTTCGGGATAACCTCCGAACCGGCGGATGAGGAAAGTAATCAAACCGCAGCCGAAGCCGAATATATAACGCCCCCCTGTGGTCACCGGGGAAGTGGCGTAGTCGGTGGTCATGAAGACCGCGCCGAACAAGAGGCCTCCGGACAACATCGCCATCAGGGGGTCTCCCCCGGACAGGGCCGTTGCCGCCGCCGTGGTGACGATCATGGTCACCGGGGCGCGCCAGTCGATGATTTTGGTGGCCAGCAGAAACACGAAGGCCAGCAAAATCAGCAGGGCGCTGGTCTCGCCGATGCACCCCCCGCGCTTCCCTAGAAAGTACGTCAGGTAGGTCCCGATGTCCGAAGCGAACTCCCCGGCCTTGATTTGGGACAGGGCGGTGGCTCCCGACACCGTGTCAAAAGGCACGGTCCAGGTTGCCATGGCCGCAGGGAAGCTCACAAAGAGCAGGGCGCGACCAGAGAGGGCGGGGTTAAACACGTTGGCCCCCAGGCCGCCGAAAAACTCCTTGGCCACCACGATGCCAAAGAGCGCCCCCAGGATGAGCATCCAGAGGGGCAGGGACGGCGGACACACCAGGGCCAGCAAAAGCCCGGTGACTACCGCGGAAAAATCAAAGAGCCGGATATCCCGCCGGGAAATCAGGCGGAACAGGGACTCAAAGATGACGCAGGACGCCACGGACACCAGGATACGCACCAGCGCCGGAATGCCAAACAGATAGACCCCGTACCCGGAGAGGGGAACCAGAGCGGCAATCACGGTGAGCATAATGTTCTGGGTGGTCTCTCCGGACGAAAAATGGGGCGAAGGGGTTAGATAGAAGTTTTTTATCGTTTGTTCCGCCATTACTTGCCTCCTTGTTTTTTCTGCTGGGCCGCACGGGTGTTGCGCACCAGGGCCTTGCCCACCCGGATATGCTGAATCAGGGGGATACGGGCGGGGCACACGTAGGCGCAGGATCCGCATTCCACGCAGTCCATCAGGCCGAACCGGCAGGCGGCGTCAATATCGCTGGTTTTCAGGGCGCGCACTATCAGTACCGGAGTGAGCCGACAGGAACAGTAGCTGACGCATTTGCCGCACCCCAGGCAGGGGCTTTCGCTTCTGGTGTCGGTTTCCGCCGCGGTCAGAAACAGCACCCCGGAGGTATTTTTTGCCACCGGGAAATTGCCTGAGGGCATGGCCACCCCCATCATGGGCCCGCCGGAAATAACCTTGACCGCTTCAGGGCTGATTTTGATGGTATCGGGAATCAGGTCGGCAATCACCGTACCGACGGGAATTCTGATGTTTTTGGGAGTTTCGCAGCCCCCCCCGGAGACGGTCAAGGCCCGCTCAATCAGGGGCTTGCCTTCCCGAAAGGCTTCGGAGATGGCGCACAGGGTTCCCACATTCTGAATCACGCAGCCCACGTCAACCGGAAGCCCGCCGGAGGGAATTTCCCGCCCCAAGACCGCCTTGACGATACTTTTCTCCCCTCCCTGGGGATATTTGGTCTTGCAGAGGCGCACTTCGATTTTACCCGCATATCCGCCATCGGCAATGGCCTTTTCCAGAACCGGTATCAGTTCCGTTTTGTTCGCCTCCAGAGCGATAATGCCCTGGGAAGCGCCGGTACTGTGCATCACAATGGCAAGGCCATCGATGAGCCTGGCGGGGGTTTCCTCCATAGTATGCTTGTCCACCGTGAGATAGGGTTCGCACTCCGCGGCATTGGCGATGATGTATTCCGCCTGTTTGCCCGCCGGGGGATTGAGCTTCACGTGGGTGGGGAAGGCCGCACCGCCCATGCCCACAATTCCCGCGTCGTGCACCCGCTTGAGAGCTTCCTCTCTGGTGCATTTGAAGGGATCAAGAGGGGGCATAAAAGCCGTGCGGCCCGAGCCGTCCCCCTCAATCACCATGCAGAGCTGTTCCGGGCCGGTAACGCACAGCCGGGTCTCGATTTTTTTCACCTTTCCCGCGATGGACGCGTGCACCGGAACCCCCAGGGGATGGGCGGTGTTATCGGCGATAACCTGCCCGCAGGCAACGTCATCCCCCGCCTGCACCAGGGGCTTGTTTGCCGCGCCACCCATGGTGACGGGGATACTCACCGTTTTGGGCAAAGAACCGGGAACCTCGATGGACAAGTGTTCGGTAAGCTCTTTTTTTTCGGGCGGATGTATGCCGCCCCTGAATGTATGCATTTTCATGACCAGTAGTGTACCATTGATTTTATTACTCGTCAAGGAAAAAAACAACGATATTCGAAAGAATTCTGCTCCCGTGCGCATTGCTGCCCGTTCAGCCTTTCAGCATTGGCATATTTTCCCCCGGCCACGTCCTCCACAACCCTCAGCTTGAACGCCTCGCTGTATTGTATCACTTCCCGCATCTTTCGATCCCTGAGGAATAGACAAATAGAGTTTAGCAAAGCCCTCAAACGGCTCTCTCTTCACTCTCGAACAATCAAAAGCTCTCAAGCAGGAGCAAGGCCACAAACGCCAAGCTCTGTCCCCAACGCCGCTTTCAGGCAGGGACAGAGCCCACAAACGCCAAGCTCTGTCCCCAACGCCGTTTTCAGGCAGGGACAGAGCCCACAAACGCCAAGCTCTGTCCCCCAACACTGCTTTCAGGCACGGAACAAAGCCCGCAAACGGCAAGCTCTGTCCCCCAACACTGCTTTCAGGCAGGAACAAAGCCCCAACGCCAAGCTCTGTCCCCCAACACTGCTTTCAGGCAGGGGACAAAGCCCCAACCGGCAAGCTCTGTCCCCTAACACTTTCAGGCAGGAACAAAGCCCGCAAACGGCAAGCTCTGTCCCTCAACACTGCTTTCAGGCAGGAACAAAGCCCGCAAACGGCTCTCTATTCCTCTATCACACTATTTGTCTATGCATCTAAAAAAACAGCCTACAGGATTGCTCCCACGGGCTTAGGCTGGCGGGACTTTCTACTCGCCCGGAAGCCCTGCCTTCACTCCGGTGCGGTCTCAGACGTATTGAACCCTATCCGGTATGTGCCGCTTTTACTGTACCAGTAAGTATTATTAGTACCCGGTGTTACCCTTAAATAGTACATCTGGCCGCTCGTTACCATCGTTAGGTTATTTTTATTGGTGTTGCTGTCTCCTGCGAATTGTATACTGTTTCCAAGCGCATTACCGTTACTGTCATAGAGTCCAACATCCAGATTGTTCATCGTGCCATACCGGACGTGTATGTATTGCGAACTGGCGGTTGCGGTGAACTTGAACCACTGTTCATCGTCTGATGAGATAATAACTCCATCAGCCCAGGTGTCGGCGGAAAGGGTGGCTGCGCTCGTTATCGTGCCGGGCGACCACTGCATGGCATTGAATGCGATACGGAATGTGCCGGTGTTACTGACGGGATACCCATTCGTAGAACCAGTACCCGGTGTTACCCTTAAATAGTACATCTGGCCGCTCGTTACCAGTATGGACTCATTTTCATTGGTGTTGCTGCTTCTATAGAAATGTAAACTGTTTCCAAGCGCATTACCGTTACGGTCATAGAGTCCAACATTCATATTGGTCATCGTGCCAAACAGGACGTGTATGTACTGTGTGCTGGCGGTTGCGGTGAACTGGAACCACTGCTCATTGTCGTTTGATGCACTCACCGCGCCGTCCGCCCAGGTGTCGAGGGTAAGCGGGATTCCGGCCTTCATTTCTTTGACCTTTTCTTCCTCCTCGTCGTCCGCGTTCATTGCGCAGCCCATCAACACCAATCCCAATGCCAGTATCACGCCCAGCATTGCCATCACATACAATGAGTATGTCTTTTTCATTTGAAACCTCCTAAGATTTCATCTACACTCAAAGTCTCGCCCCAAACCGGAACCGCGCAACGCACGGCTGTCTGTCACGACAAAGTTTGGTGGCGGGAACTTAAAGCCAAAAATTACCACGCGGAGACGCAGAGAGCTCTCCGCGCCTCCGCGTGTTGGTTCCACACAGCCTCGTGTGAAGCTCCTTCACAGCCC